>JAIOHN010000532.1 GCA_019912985.1 Anaerolineae bacterium
CGTTATTGCCAATTAGTTACTTTACGAGGAAAGATTATGAAACGCATCAATAAAGTTCTTTTAGTGCTGTCCCTGGTGGTTCTGGGTGTGCTGGCCTTCCAGCCAGTGCTGGCTCAGGACACGTTTGTCTACTGGGGCGGCCTAATTTTCTCCGAAACCGCGAACAATCTGCTTGTGGAACGCATCAACCAGTGGGGTGAGGAACGCGGGATCCCGGTCGATGTGGTGATGATCAACCAGAACGAGACTGTTCAGCGTGTCTCCGCGGCTGTGGAAGCTGGCACGATGCCCGATGCGCTGGATATGGGCCGTGGCCTGATGCTGCTTTTGAGTGAGAGCGGCCAGATTATCCCCGTGACTGATCTGTATGCTGAGATCGGCGAAGCACATGGCGGCTGGCTGGCTGCTGCCGATGCCCTTAGCAACCCCGATGACTTCGGCGGCGAAATCTATGGCATCCCCTTCTCGGCAGGTGGTAATGTGCTCTTCCGTCGCGCTGATATGCTGGAACCCGCTGGCTATACCGAAGCACCGGAGACCTGGGAAGAACTCGGCGAGATGGCCGCTGCCGCCCAGACTCCTGACGCCAATCCACCGGTTTATGGCATGGGTTTTGCCCTGTCCTCCAACGCGGGTGACGCCAATCTAACTACTACTATGCTCCAATCCTGGGGTGGTCGCGTGGCCGATGACGAAGGCGTGGATTGCACGCTGGATAGCGAAGAAACGCGTGCGTATGTTGAGTGGATTACCGGGCTGTACAACGATGGGTTGTTCCCGCCCGATGTCACCACCTGGGATGGTGCTGGCGATAATACCGCTTACCAATCCGGCAACGCGATCTTCATTGCCAACCCCGGCAGTGTTTACCTGTATATGCAGGATAACGACCCCGATTTGGGTGCGTCCACCCAATATTCGGCGCTGCCTGCTGGCCCGGTGATGCGCCTGGCTCCAGCGGATACGAACATCCGCGCGATCTCCGCGAACAGCAGCTACCAGGAAGAAGCTATGGACCTCTTCCAGTATCTGGCCGAAGACGAGTTCATGCAGGAATACTATGCCAGTGCCATTTACGGGCCGGTGCTCGACAGCCAGTTAGGCTTCCCGATCTTCGAGGAAAGCCCGGTCCACGCTGGTCTGCTCGATCTGGCGCTGAACGGCACACCCGGCTCCTTCCCGGATGTCAATAATACGGCCTTCGCCGAATACCAGACCAACTACATCACCCCCAAGATGATCCAGCGCGTGGTGGTGGATGGCCTGAGTGTGGACGAGGCTGTACAGGAAGCCCAGGCATCCTGCCAGGCGATCTACGACAAGTACAAATAATCTGTCTATCCAACCAGCGATGGGCTGAGAAGGTCCATCGCTGATCATTGACCATGAAGGACGACACCAGGCTGGTGCCGTCCTTCGGCATCCCACAGGGATGATGTGAGTGTCCCTGGCTGAAAGCATTTGAGTAGAGGAATTGTGGTTATGTCCCAACAAGCCATCCCACAACGGGCACCCGGACTTTTCGCCCGCTTGAATCCCCGCCAGTCGGAAAGCCTGATGGGTTATTTACTGGTCGCGCCCCTGGTGACCTGTATCGTGATTCTGGTGGTGTACCCGTTTATTTTCGCCATCTATATCAGCTTTACCGACCGTCAGGTGGGTACCGAGGGCCAGTTTGTCGGGCTGGATAACTACCTCTACCTCATTAACCAACCGAGCTTCCAGGCGACGATTGTCAACACGATCGTGCTGGTCGCCTCTGTCCAGACGCTCAAGCTGGTGTTCGGCATGGCGATCGCCGTTTTGCTCAACCAGGAAATCCGCTTCCGCCAGTTCTGGCGCGGCCTCATCCTCATCCCCTGGGCCATGCCTGCCTTCGTCGCCTTCATTACCTGGAAGCTGCTGTTCGCGCCATCGGGGGGCGCGTTTAATTACATCCTGTCCAATCTGGGCCTCGTCAGCGGGCAGGTGGCCTTTCTGAGCACCAAGGAACTCGCCATGCCCAGCGTGATCCTCGCCAGTTTCTGGCGCGGCTTTCCCTTCTGGGTCATCTCTTTCCTGGCCGCAATGCAGAACGTGCCGCAGGAGTTATATGAATCCGCTGCGCTCGATGGGGCGAACGCCTGGCAGCGCTTCCGCAATGTCACGCTGCCGAGTATCCGGCATGTGGTGCTGGTGGTGGTGCTCGTCTCGACCATCTGGACCACCAACAGCTTTGAGGCGGTGTGGCTGATGACTGGCGGTGGACCCTCCAACGCGACCATGACCTTCCCGGTGCTGGCGTATTATGGATTGCAAAGCCTGCGGATCGGAGAAGCGGCGGCAGTCTCTGTATCCCTGCTGCCGGTGTTTGCCGTCCTGGCGCTGATCGTGGCAACCCTGCTGCAAAAGGAGGACTGAACGATGTTTCACCGAACCCCACTCTGGCAAAAAGCGCTGTATTACGTGCTGCTGCTGCTGCTGGCGCTGGTCATCCTGTTCCCGGTCTATTACATGATCATGATCTCGCTCAAGCTGCCCAAAGACATCTACCGGACACCCTCGCTGCTGCCGATCAATGCGACCATGCAGAATTACCAGGATTTGATCGACGGCGGCTTCCTCACCAACATCCGCAACAGCATCATTGTTGCCGGGTCGGCCACATTCGTCTCGGTGCTGTTCAGCGCGATGGCGGCTTACAGTCTGGTGCGGCTGCGTTATCTCTATCGTAACTGGTTGGGGCGGCTGATTTTGTTCACCTACCTCACCCCAAGCGCCATGCTTTTTATCCCGCTGTCGGTGATTATCGCCCGCTTACAGCTTGGCAATACGCTGCATGGCCTGATCTTCGTCTATCTGACGTTCGCTGCACCGCTCAGTACCTGGATGCTGATGGGTTACTTCAAGAGCATCCCGGTTGACCTGGAAGAGCAGGCGATGGTCGATGGTGCGACCCGAATGCAGGCCTTTTTCCGCATCCTGCTGCCGCTCTCCGCGCCGGGGATGATCGCGGTCAGTGTGTTCACCTTCACCGCCGCCTGGAACGAGCTGCTGTACGGGTTGATTTTCATCACCTCGTCCGATTTACGCACAGTTCCGGTGGCGATCAGCTACCTGATTACCGGCGATGTGTTCCGCTGGGGGCTGATTATGGCCGGGTCTGTCGCGGCGGCAGTGCCGGTGATGCTGTTGTACTATCTGTCACAGCGCTTCGTCGTGCAGGGGCTGGCCGCAGGCGCGGTCAAGGGCTGATCTGGCTGTGTCGCAAGTGCTGCTCGAAGCGATCCAACAAGCAGATGCCCAATCCGGCGTCGCCCAATCCTTTCGGGAACGGGTGGCGCTGGGCGCACTCACACGAGATGAAGACCCGCACACGCATTTCTGTGTTTTCTTCGCCGCCTATGACCCGGCGCGAGGGACGGTGTTCGTCGGTCATCACCGCAAGGCTGATCTGTGGTTGTTCAACGGCGGTCATATCGACCGGGGCGAACAGCCGATGCAGGCTGTTTTGCGCGAAATCCGTGAGGAGTGGGGGCTGACGCTCACAGCGGAAGCGGTGGGCGGTCCGCATTTGCTGACGATCACCGAGATTGATAACCCCACGCGCCAGACCTGCACTCGCCATTACGACATCTGGCATTTCCTGCCTTTTGACAGCCAGCGGCTTATCTTCGACGCGGCGCTGCTGGCGGCGGAGTATTACGAATGCCACTGGCTGACGCTGGCGCAGGCAGCGCAGCGGATCACCGACCCGGCCAACCGGCAGGCGCTGGCCTATATCCAGGGGATGATTGCGCATGAATGAGCAAAATAACCGTCAGATTGTCGAAGCGCTGTGGGCGGCGTTTGATCGCTTTGATTTCCAGGCCGTGGGGCCGCTGCTGCATGACGATTTCGTGTGTGAGTGGGTGCTCTCTGGTGAGCGCATTCGCGGGCGTGAGAATTTCATCGCCGTGAACACCCATTATCCCGGCAGGTGGCGCTGCACGATTATTCGTCTGGTCGCCAGCGGGGCCGATGTCGTCACCGAGACGCAGGTGACGGATGGCGAAACGACGGATACCGCGCTCTCATTCTTCACGCTGCAAGATGGGCAAATCCTCTCGCTGCGCGAATACTGGCCCACGCCCTATGCCGCCCCAGACTGGCGCGCGCAGTGGGTGGAGCGGATGGAATAAGAGAGAGGTAATCACACAGGGCTATTGCACCGGTGTTGGCGTGAGTTGGGCTTGGAGTTGGTGAACTAGCTCAAGCATCCAATCTGGCGTGTTGCTCTCGCCCACTAACTCGATATAGCGCTGGTAATTTTCTAGAGCATTCACAGCATCGCCCATGTGATAATAGGCACTGCCCAATCCCCAATAGGCACTTACAATCTCCGGATTAAGTTCGATCGCCCTTGTGTAATCTTCAATCGCCGCTGCTAAATCCCCTTGATCGCTGTGGACAGTTCCCCGCCTGTAGTAGGTATCAGCAAGTTCCGGGTTCAGCGCAATTGCCCGGTCATAATCCTCAATTGCCCTCGTCAAATCTCCTTGCTGTACGAGGGCATTTCCCCGGTTGTTGTAAGCTGCACTATTTTCCGGGTCCAGTGCGATCGCCCTTGTGTAGTCTTCAATCGCCCCTATCAAATCCCCTTGTTCATACCGAACATTTCCCCGGTTGTTGTAGATTGCACTATCCTCCGGGCCCAGCGCAACTACCTGGTCAAAATCCTCAATCGTCGCTGCTAAATCCCCTTGTTTATACCACGTAAGCCCCCGATGGTAATAGGCTGCAACAAGTTCCGGGTCTAGCGCAATTGCTCGGTCAAAATCCTCAATCGCCCCTATCAAATCCCCTTGCTCATACCGAGTAATTCCCCGGTTGTGGTAGGCTTCAGCAAACCTCGGGTCTAGCGCAATTGCCCGGTCAAAATCCTCAATCGCCGCTGTTAAATCCCCTTGCTGTGTGAGGGCATTTCCCCGGTTGTTGTAGGCCACAGCATTCGTTGGGTCCAATATGGTCGCTCGGTCATAATCCTCAATCGCCGCTGTCAAATCCCCTTGTTCATGCCGAACAGTTCCCCGATTGTTATAGGCTAACGCATATTTTGGGTCAAGTTCGATCACTCGGTCACAATCTTCAATCGCCCCTGCCAAATTCCCTTGCTGATACCGTGCAAGCCCCCGATTATAGTAGGCTAATGCATATTCGGGATCAAGCATAATCGCCTGTGTATAGCTCTTCTCGGCTGTCTGCAAGTTGGACTCAATGATTTGATGGATATACCCCTCGTAAAAATATAATGCATCTAATCGCATCTCACGTTGACGCTCAGCCTCTGAAGGTGCGAGCGCAATCGCACGTTCAAAATATAGCAGGGATTGTGCTTCCTGATTATCAAAGTACAGAAGCTGGCCCAAAATGAAATTCAACACATATTGGAGATCACTACTAAGTGAAACAAGCAGGCTTAACTCATCAATCGTGGCGCTGACTGTCTGTCCAGGGAATGCATCGATTCTGCTCCATCGGGGAGTGATGGTGTAGTTACTCTCCAGCATTGCGCCACGCACAGTTCCCCATATGACCAAGGTCGCATCATACCGATCGCTCAACGCGCGTGCTTCTGCCTGTGTCTGGATCACTTCCGGCACAGCCACCACCCGCGCACGAACCTGATCATCCAGTGCCTGGATGGCATCATCAACTACAGTCTCCCACGCCTGCTGGGGGTCAATTCCGTGGTCGCTGCTTTGCTCGAACGGCGCTACCAGCACCAGAATCTCATAACCATCCACATCAGCAGGGGGAATCGGGATTTCTGTCGGGGACTGTGCCTGAGCGACACTCACGCTCAACAGCACAACAAGCATAAAACCGATCCACCGCACCATACGTCGCCTGACCATATCAAACCCTTAATGACACTGCTTACTTTTTAACTATAATCGCAAAATAGCCCCATCAAACTTTAGAATGCGTCCGCGGTTCATCTCACGGCCCTTCGGGAATACATCTCATCCGGGGAGCCTTATACTTCCGCCTCTGGAATGCAGTGCCATCCATTCGCGCGTTAAAAAGCTGTTGCTTCCAGGGATGTAAACGTATAATAAGGGGCGACTGTGTGTGATTTTTGGGGTAGGCAGTGACGGAACGTACATTCAAACTGGCAATAACCACTCTCGGCATTCTGATGCTCATGATCGCATTATCGGGCTGCGGCGCGGCAGTGCAGCAGGTCATCCCGACTGACCCGCCGACTGAGACCATGACGCCGACTCAAGCGCCGACCCGTACCCCCGCACGCAATGTCACCCCCACGGAAACCGCGACTCCGGTGCCGGTTTCGCCTACAGGTGGGCCTTCACCCACGTCAATCTTCGGGCCGACCAGCACGTCACCTGCTGCCGAGCCGACTGCCACTCGCGTGCTCAATCCCAACGCGCCGCGCATCGAATTCTTCACATCGGACGTGGTGGCGGTGGCTCCCGGCGAAACGGTGACGCTGTTCTGGTCTACGCGTAATGTCAACGGGGCCACTATTTACCGTCTGGATCAAAATGGCGAGCGCAATCAGTTGTGGAATGTGCCGCCGGACGGCAGCCTGCCCATCGCCACCCGCCGCAGTGATCGCGGCCAGATTGATTTTGTCCTCAGCGCGGGCGATGGCAGCTTTGAGATCGAATCGGCGCTGTCGGTGCCGCTGTCATGCCCGGATCAGTGGTTCTTTGTCCCCATCCCGGAGGATTGTCCCACCGGGTCTGCTCTGGAAACGACCCTGACCGAAGAACGCTTTGAGCGTGGGCGGATGCTTTATCTGGCGGAGACCAATCAGGTTTACGCGCTGTTCAACGATGGCTTTGACCCGGCCTGGCTGGTGTTTGAAAATCGCTATGATCCGTCCATCCATCCCGAATCCGAGGCCAGCTTCCAGCCGCCGCAGGGCTACTATCAACCCATCGGCAGACTGGGCTTTGTCTGGCGCGGGCGGGATGTGGTCCGCAATCGCCTGGGGTTGGCGCTGGAGCCGGAGGTCGATTACGACGGCTCTTATCAAACGGCCAGGCTTCCCAGTGGCGACGAAAGCCTGTATGTCAGCAGCGCCGATGGCACTGTGCTGCAACTGCTGCCGGAAGGGGCCTCCTGGCAGATTATTACCACCCCCTAAGCCAAAAGCCGCCTGGGCTGCGTTATAATCGTAACCGAGTCGTAACGCCGGGGGGCATGGACAGGACACGCCATGCCCCTGTTAGTTGGAGAAACATACATGCTCAATGAAACCGCATCATCGCGTGACGATCGCCCGTTAGTACGCCGGCCTGAGCCGGAGCAGGACCCCGAGGAAAGCCTGAACCACGCGATCCGTCTGGCGACAGCGGAAGTCATGGAAATCGAAAGCAGCGGGATGGAGGGCGCTCAGTCCCTATCCAGCAGCGAGACGATGATTTATGGCGGCCAGCCCACCGCCCGTTTTGTCGGGCAGCTGCGTCTGGATTCGGAAGCCGCCTACGAGAAGCTGGATACTCAATTTCGCAAACTGGATCATACGCTGCTGCTGCGTGAAGAAAAAGGCAAGCACGTCATTCTCGCCATGCCGGGGCGGATTCAGCGCAGGCCGCGTCCCTGGTGGCCCAATCTGCTGCTGTTTATCGCCACATTAGGCAGTGTGCTGCTGGTTGGCACTGGCCTCGCGATCCAGGAGATCGCAGTAGATAATCTTTTCCAGGCGCAGCGCATCAGCGAGAATCTGATTACGAATTTATGGCGCGGCCTGCCATATGCGCTGAGTATCATGCTGATCCTGGGCGCGCATGAACTGGGACATTACTTCGCGGCGCGGCGGCATAATCTGGATGTCACACTGCCGTATTTCATCCCGCTGCCGATCATCAGCCCCTTTGGGACGCTGGGCGCGTTTATCCAACTGCGTGAGCCGATGCGCAATCGCAAGATGCTGCTGGATGTCGGCGCGGCGGGGCCGCTGACCGGGTTAATCTTCGCCATCCCCATCCTGTTTATCGGGCTGGCATCCGCCCGCACTGGTCCAGTGATGCCCGGTGGGGTCTATGAAGGCGATTCGTTGATCTACGCCTTTGCCAAGATTTACACCTTCGGCCAGTTTCTGCCGAGCAACGGGATTGATGTCTATATCAACAGCAGCCAGCTTGCCTGGGCCGGGTGGACCGGGCTGCTCGTAAGCGCGCTCAATCTGATCCCTATCGGCCAATTGGATGGCGGCCACATCCTCTACTCGCTGATCGGTGACCGCGCACGCTGGCTTTATTTCCCGCTGCTGGTGGTTATGATCGGGCTGGTGTTTGTGACGCAGGTGTGGCTGTTGTGGGTGATTTTGCTGCTGCTGTTCGGGCGGGTTTACGCGACACCACTGGATACCGTAACGCCGCTGGATAACCGGCGGCGCTTTATCGCGATTCTATCGTTGGTGATGTTCGTGCTGATCTTCGTGCCGATGCCGCTGACAGAAACCAGTGGCGCGCCTGTTCCCCGTTCGCCTGCTGAGACGAATGTCCTGCTGGAGCAGGCAGGCGCGCTGTTGATGTCGATTATCGGTCGTTAGCGATCCATAAAGCGGTAGCCCACGCCGCGCAGTGTGAGGATATACTCTGGCCGGTCGGGGTTGGATTCCAGCTTCTGCCGCAGATAATGGATGTACAGCTTGAGGCTGTCGATGGCATCTGCATATTCGTCGCCCCAGGCTTCGGTGACCAGCTCGTTACGGGTCACGACACGCCCGGCATTGCGCACCAGCACCCCAAGCAAATTGAATTCCTTGGGCGTCAGGTGTTTGACTTCGCTGCGTACGCGCACTTCACGGTTCATGAAATTCACGCGGAAATCACCGCCGTTAAAGACCAGTTCTTCGCTCATATTGGGGCGCGGCGACCGGCGCAGATGCGCACGCACGCGCGCGACCAGTTCGTCATTGTCATAGGGCTTGACGATGTAATCGTCCGCGCCCATCTCCAGCCCGCGCACCACGTCACGCACTTCCCCGCGCGCGGTCAAAAAGATAATGGGGACATCTGACATTTCGCGCAGGCGCTTGCATACATCCCAACCATCCATATCCGGCATCATAATATCCAGCAGCACAAGATCAGGCTGGTGCCGGTAAGCTTTGCGCAGTCCATCGTCTGCTCGAAATGCCTTGATGACTTCGTAACCTCGACGTTCAAGCAAAATTGCTATCAACTGCACAGTGGTTTCTTCGTCATCGATTACGAGAATTTTCTCCGCCATTGTTTCGGTATCTCCACTTCCTTGGAGTAGTCACTTTCCAAAATTACAAATAGTTAACCTAGTGTATACTGGGTTGATTTGGTTACGCAAACCCATGAAACAGGGGTAAATCGCGTATTCGACTAATATCTTAAATGCGGTAGGCAGCGTTTTTTAACCTACGAATAACCTACGCCCAGCCTGCGCCTAATATTTACCTATAAATATTACGATACAGAACACACCTAAAATCAACCTTAACTCGTGCTTGCACTCTAGGAGAAGGTTAATACAATTTATCTATTCAGGTGCATAGAGGATAAAAATTTATGAGTCATGCTTTAATCACGGGCGGGGCCGGGTTCATCGGCAGTCATCTGGCCGAACGTTTGCTGGCCCTGGGTCACACCGTCACCGTGATCGACAACCTGAGCACCGGGCAGTTCAAGAACATCGCCCCGCTGGCGGGAAAGCCCGATTTTCATTATGCGATTGAAGACATCCGCAACATTCACGTCATCGACCGGCTGGTGAGCGAATGTGATGTCATTTACCATCTGGCCGCAGCGGTGGGCGTGCAGAAGATTATCAGCCAGCCGATTGAGACGATTGAAGTCAATATCGGCGGCACAGAGGTCATTCTCAAGACCGCGCGGCGCTACCGGCGTAAAGTGCTGATCGCCTCCACCTCCGAGGTTTATGGCAAAGGGGTCCGTTTCCCCTTCAGCGAGGACGATGACTCGCTGCTCGGCCCCACTGTGCGCAGCCGCTGGAGCTATGCCGCCTCCAAAGCCATAGATGAATTCCTGGCGCTGGCTTATCATCGCGAAGTGGATTTGCCGGTGGTGATCTTTCGTCTGTTTAACACAGTCGGCCCCCGCCAGAGCGGGCAGTATGGTATGGTGGTGCCGCGCTTCGTGCAGGCTGCACTGGCCGGGAAGCCCATCGAAGTCTATGGAGATGGTCAGCAGCAGCGCTGTTTCGCCAATGTGTTTGATGTGGTACAGGCCATCACTGCCCTGGCCGAGACACCGGATGCAGTCGGTGAAGTGTTTAACATCGGCAGCGACGAAGAGGTGACGATTTACGAGCTGGCGGAGCGGGTGCGCCAGCGGGCGAACAGCCAGTCCGAAATCCAGCTTATCCCCTATGAGCAGGCTTACGAGGCCGGTTTTGAGGACTTTCGGCGCAGAATACCGAGTTTGGATAAAATACATAGTATCATCAGATGGCAGCCGACCACCACGCTGGACGAAACCATCGACCAGATTATTGCCTACTACCAAAAGGAGTACGGAAATGCCTGAGATAACCCGTCAACAATTGATCCTTGCGTTGATTCCTGCCGGGGCGAATCCGCGTCTGGCCGGTGTAAATCTGATTCAGATTGATGCGACCCGGTTGGACCTGAGTGGGGCCAATCTCAAACAGGCCCAGTTGATTGATGCCAAACTGCGCGAGGCGGTGCTGCGCTCTGCCAACCTGTTTTTCGCTGATCTCACGCTGGCACAGCTCCCCGGTGCCGACCTGAACGCCGCCAATCTCCAGGGCGCGAACCTCACCGGCACCAACCTGCAAAACGCCAACCTTGCGGGTACCAATATGCAGGACGCCCGCATCGGTGACGCCAATCTGCGTGGGGCGGTCATGAAAGGGGCCAATGTCAACGGGCTGATCGCCAATGCGAAAACAGTCTGGCCGGATGGCCGCGTCGGCACATCGGTCAACCCCACAGACTTCACCTGATCTAGCCGCCAGTCATAATGCCACGGAGTATGATGCCAGCGAGCAGGGCGAACCCCCAGATGTAGCTGCCCATCGCCGGACGCTTGCGGGCGGTAGACTCGACAAAGATGAAAAACGGCAGCGATAATACCGCCCCTACACCATAAATCAGGTGGACATCTTCGGCAGGGCGACCGCCGAAAAACAGATACATCACCGTACCCAACAACGCCTGCACCACCATGGTGCCAAAGATGATGTAGGTGCCGCGCTTGAACAGTGGTGTGACATCCCCTTTACGGAGAATGCCGATATACACGGCGATCAGCAGCATGACCAGCGCCAGCGCTAATCCCAGGCGTGCCAGTTGGTCATGGATGCGGAACAGGTAGAGATAAAGCCAGGGGTTCGGTACGGTGATCGCCGTATGCACGATGACCAGCAGCACAAAGCCAATAATGACCGCCGCTAACGCCAGATCAAGCCGTCGCAGCCACGGGACCGGCGGCGTGGATTCCTGTGATTGCATCAATCGCCTGCGCTTTCAGGGGCGGGTTTACGCGCTGACGGGGCCGGTGCATCATCAGGCACATGCGTTGCCATCAGATAGCCAATGAAGATGAGTATCGCCCCTGCCATCTCGGCAAAATACTTGAACGAAGGATCTCCCAGACGGATTAACGTGCCGCCCAGGGCAGGCAGCAGCCCGCCTGCAGCGATCAGCCAGTTGCCGACCATGCGGTTGCGCATGATCTGCTTCCGCCGGAACAAACGCGCGGAGTAGATTGCGCCGCCCACCAGCGCCAGTGTCCCCCAGACATTCATCACAGGTGAGAACGCTCGCACCGATCCACTGGCCCCGCCCGGCATGATGCCCTCACGCACGACGGTGCCATCCACCACCTGATCGCGGTAGATTTCGGTCATATCGACACCCGGCTGCCAGGCATCGGCATTGAACGGCGTAAAAAACAGCGCCCAGGGCAGAGTCATCACCGTGACCAGCAGCAGTGCCATCTGGAAATTGCGGGCGATATTGCCGCGCCGCCACAGCAGGTAAATCGTCCCCTGGCCCAGCCACGGGGCGACCATCAACGCGCCTGCCCAGTACCACAGGCCAAAGAACACCGGACTCCAGGTGAGGGCCAGCACCACCTGGCTGAATGTCCCCAGGCAGTACAACACCAGCCCCACGCCCCACGCCAGATGATGCGGACGCCGCTTTTCCCACCAGCGCCGCAGCACCACCACCGCGAAGACGCCAGTTACAATTGTGCTGATAACCGAGAGGATAAATGAGAAATTTAAAGAGTCCATGAGGGATACACTTTTCACTCATTACGGAATGCGTGAATTCTAGCACAATGCCTGCGGAAAAACCTGTAGAAATCTACAATTTACTGCAAGATTGCCACAATCTCACGACCGTGTCGTATCTTGACAGACCGACAAGTTTAGTTTATATATAAACTATATTATCTGGATCACATCATATGTGTTGGAAACTGCCCTGCGGGGTAAGAACATGGCTGCGGATGGGGCGTATCATCACCAAGTTGGGATCGCGCCTCGCCGGACATCTGGAAGCATACGAACTGACCCCTGCTCAATTTGACGTGCTGGTACAGCTTTACACAGCTCCCAACATCTTGCAGCAGGAGTTGGCCGACCGCTTGTTTGTGACCAAAGGCAATGTGGTGGGGCTGCTCAATCGTATGGAGTGTGCGGGATTGGTCGAGCGCTGCTCCCATCCAGAAGATGGACGCGCGCATCTGGTTCGCCTGACTGAGCGAGGCGCGCAGCTGGCGGCTCAGGTCGTGCCAGAACATGAACAGCTGATCGAAAAGCAGATGACCCGCCTTTCCCCCAGCGAACTTGAATCGCTGAACCAACTGCTGCGGAAATTAAATCAACGCCTGGGAGACGACTAAATTTTTTTACAGATATAGTTTACATATAAACTTTCCAAGTTGAACCATTACAGCCGTTTAATCTATTCACTATTCAACAAGGAGCACATCATGAATACAGCCCTCTGGATCGTCCAAATTCTGACCGCGCTGGCGTTCGTCATGGCGGGGATCATGAAAGTGGTGCAACCAAAGGAGAAGCTGATCGAGATGATGAAATGGGTTGAGGACTTCTCGCAATCCACGATTCGCGGCATCGGCACACTCGAAATTCTTGGCGCAGCCGGGTTAATCCTGCCTGCGCTTACAGGGATTCTCCCCTGGCTGACCCCGTTAGCCGCTGTGGGGTTGGTACTGGTGATGATCGGGGCAATCGCCACCCATCTGCGCCGGAACGAAACCCAGGTCATTGTGGTGAATATCGTCCTGCTGGCGCTGGCGGCCTTCGTGGTTTACGGGCGCTTTATCGCGGTGCCGCTTTAACGGAGAATTCCTCCGGCAAGGCTCGGTGATCGTGCTTAGCATGTGCGGATTGATCGAAAGCCAATCAGCGACTCGTCAATCTGTAGAGTCTTCACCGAAGAAATAATATTCCAGGATGTCACGCGTCAGAGGAGCCGCGACTGCCGAGCCTTCGTTAGAGTTTTCAACCATCACCACCACCGCGACCTGAGGATTCTCGCGTGGTGACCAGGCCACAAACCAGGCATGAGGCGGCACACCGTCTCCTGTCGCCTGGGCGGTGCCGGTTTTGCCACACACCCCAATGTCTTGCAGCGGGGAATGACGGAAGATGTGTTCTGCCGTGCCGCCGGGGACGCTGGTGACGGCGCATAAGCCTTCGTAAATGACATCCAGCACTTCCGGCTTGATGCCGGTATCGCGCATCATGTCCGGTTCCATGGTATAGCTGGGCGTCTCACCTAAGATACCCGCTTTTTCGACCAGCTGCGGTCTGTAGAGATAACCGCCGTTGGCGATGGCAGCGTACATCCGCACCATCTGGATCGGTGTGACCTGCACTTCGCCCTGACCGATCGCCATATTGACCGCATCAGAGAAACGCCACTCACCGCCGCGCTGGCGCAGCCAGTCCGGGTCGATAATCAAGCCGGATGCTTCCGCCAGACCGCCTTCGTTCAGGCCGGTTTCGCTGCCCAGGCCCATCCG
>JAIOHN010000058.1 GCA_019912985.1 Anaerolineae bacterium
CGGGGCAGGCCACCGTTGAGATGGACTGTTCAGCGTCTTGATTGTGGTGGTGTACAGCTCTCAGCAACGCCCACATAGCCAGGTATACGTTATCGGTTCGAGCTATGTCCATCGGGACACGCATGGTTGGTGTATGCGCTAACCAGGGATGGTCAGCATGTCCGGTGCCAATGACAAAGGATGTTCCCACAGGCTGCTCGCCGAGATACTTATGAAGGATATGCTGCCTGTGCTGGCCCGTTTTTGCGTATCGCCGGAACCCAATCCGTACCACATTGACGTGCCCGACTATGTCTATACCACTGGACGCTTGATCGCGGCAGATTTGCAGCGCCCTTTCAGCTCTATGAACCTCGCACTTCGCAACACTCCGCGACCAGAAATACGTTAAGTCAGAACTCCAGGTTGATTAGATTTCCTACTAGATGGGCTATGGAAGTTCAAATGGAGCTTCGCTCGCTGGTCCGGAGAACTCAGGCAAATCTTGAATCTGTGTTCGCAATCCAATATTCAAGAAATTTACTTCAATCCATGCCTTAGACATGTCAGGTAATAGAGCAACAACCCAAGCGTCTGAATAGTGACGAGCGATTAAGTTTACTGGTATTCCGGATTCTAATTCAGCCAACACGTCAGAGGTAACATTGGCCTCATAATAAGCATTGATTGATTGTGCTGCTATTCTAGTGTGATCTGACTCACGACTGCTGGTTCGGATCTGAGATTCTATCCAAGCCCTAGCCTCTTCATGTGGTCCCAAACCCACAAGCCCAGTTCGTCCGCGCATCGTTTCGGGACAAGCTGGTGGTACACTCCCGTTGAATCGGCGACTTGCGATTATGCGATTTGTAGCATAGTTTACTATATCAACTGTAATATCATGACGCATTCGACTGATTGAAAATGTACTGCCGCCGATTTCTCGGTAATTACAGGTTTGCAGTGTAACGAGATCCTCTTCCGTGCAAATAAGTACGTCAACTCCTGTCACATAAGTTGCCATCAAGTCAGGAGCAAAACCCTGTAATTCACCGGAATAATACATAAATGAACCATCCTTCTCAGGGAATTGACCGTTAGCAGCGGCGCTAGCGCACAACTCTGTGTAGCCAGTTAAGTCTTCAATAGCAGAAAAAAGTGAGAAGTCTAATTCAAGTTCTATCTGCGGTAAGTCATCAATACTATACTCGGATTCCCATACAATTCCATCGTTCAGCAGTACAAGACCTTCACATCCGTCACCTGCCGCATAGCCGATTGGCCCAAAATTTGAATTTGCCACTGCCAGAACTGTTTCACCATCTGTCAATGGACAACGTTCACCCGATAACCTTGACGCCCATAATGCATCTCCATGATGTGCGGTACCTATCAGAAACCCATCAAAGGCGTTGTCTAGATTAGTGTCCCATATCTCAACTGTTCCATGAGAGGACCATGTCAATAACCGACTATAATCACGATTCAATGACATACTGCCAGTTGGAGCATCCTCCATCCGAAGCTGTAATCCCCCTGTTGTAGTATCCCACACACGCAGATCTTCGGACAAAGTTACTATACTTCTTCCATTGTTAATCCAAATTGGCGGTATGTGTACGCGATATTCATGCTCCATAGTTGAAATGACTGCGCCACTCTGCCCATCAACGACTTGCACCGTCCTTCTATCTTCTCTTCGGACCAGTATTAAGTCATCATCTGTGTTCCAGGCATTCATAGCACCTAATCCGCTATCGCCGACAAATTGCACTGTGCCGTCTTCAACGTTAAGGACTTGTATACTGGTGCCCCAGGTAAATAGCTGTGCTCCATTGTGACTCCACGTCATACCGCTTACAGAATGCGGCACATGTGCCAATTCTGTACCATTCTCTGCATCAAATACCCATACACTATTACCATCATGAACGGCTATATAGCGACCATTACTGTTCCATAACACTTCATCTATACTATAGAAATCCTCTGGCAATCTGGCCCTGAAGATAATTGCACCAATGTCACTATCCCACACCTTTAGTTCACGAGCATTTTGCCAAGTAACTATACGCGTTTCTTGGCTATTCCATGATGCTCTACGAATCTCCGACTGGTCTAATCGCAAGACTATCTCACCTGTTGTAATATCCCAGACCTCAGCCAAGTCAGAATAATTGTTGTCAATGAGAACTCTGTTACCTTCTCCATTCCATTCCAAATTACTGGGTTCACGAGGTATAGTCAGAAAGTTTGTTCCACTTATCGTATCAAATATCTGGATGCCATTATCCCAATTCCATATTGCAACTTGATTTGAATTAGCGTGCAATACGGCATTCCAATTCAAACCAGTTACTCTATTTAATTCGATATTTGAAACGGTATCGAGTATGACAACTTCTCTAGCTGCTACTGCGATTACTCGATTTTCATCGCTATCCCATACGATGTTGCGCATTTCCCTATCAAGATTATGTCTCCATAATACCTGACCAGTTTCTGCATCCCAGATCTTGATGTGGCCGTTACTAGTCCAGGCCAGAACCCTCGTCTCATCGCGGCTCCATATTGCCTCAATGAGGTCTTCAAATCTATCAACATCTATTTCCAGGGTCAGAACTTCAGTTGATTCTTGAGCAACTACTGTGATCTCGGAAACAGAGGTAAGCCCAACAAACGTACAGCCTATGGCTACAAAAAACAGTAGACAACTTTTGAACAAACTCATTCAACATCCTTTAACTAACTACCTTCTTCTATAGGGGCGTGATGTTCGATGTTGCCCAACAACGACTCTACGATCACTTTCAATAATGCTTATTTGCTCCGATATGAAGCAAGTGATTATTGTCATTGATTTGATTACAAGTAGCCTGGATTCTTTACCGTCCAACTCTTTTGTCTGACACAATCGAAAGTGAATCTCATGCTCAATCTTCCCGATTTGGACTGGCTGTCGTTAACCCGGAAGGATGATCATCCGACTGGAGTTACTCCCCCCATTTTCTTACCTGCACCATGTTACTCAGCGGGTACAGAAAACTGGTGGTAGAGCGGTTCAGGGGAAAACAAAAACCAGCACGCAGGCTGGCCATCATTTGAGTTGAAGCTTGGGATGTGACCCCGATAAGACCCAATCCGAACATTTCCCCCAACACAAAACCGCTCATTTTCTCCAGCAACTGATATTTCCTCAGAGCGCAAATCTTCTGCGCCTCTCGAACAAACGCTAATTCGGCTTTGGCGGTGAACTGAGGAGAGCCTCGCACTCTCCCAGCCCACCTTGAAGCACCGTCGCGGAGGCTAACAGCACTCCCGCCCAACAGCATATCACGGGTTGGAAGGTCGTTGGTTTCACAGGCGGTTTTGTTCAAACAGACGCGAAAGCGGAGGAAATATCTAGCATGACTCGTTCAATTGTACTGACGAACCATAAGGGCGGTGTGGGTAAATCCACGTCTGCAACAAACATTGCATTGGGATTAGTGCATGTGCTGCGCCACGTCAAAGCCAACAACTGTCGGGTTCTGCTGATCGATACCGACAGCCAGGGACATGCTTCACTGGTCACCACTGGACGTAACGACTTCGGAACCGATAACAGCCTGTACACAGTACTCATGGCAGACCGCCGCGAAGCACCGAATGTACTGGCTGAATGTATCGTACAGAGCCACTGGGATGCCGACCTGCATGTTTTGCCTGCATCTCCCCTGCTGGAAGGTGCGGAACGTGAACTGACTGGCACCGCCGGAGCACCGTATCGACTTGCTGATCCCCTGTCAAAAATCGCACCACACTATGCGGCAATTGTTATTGATACTCGTCCGTCATTCTCACTGATGACAGAGATGGGATTGCTGGCAGCCACAGATGCGATTGTGCCAGTTGAACCCCGTTATCTGGAAACCGTTGGGCTGTTAAGCGTCATCAACAAGATCAATGACATCCGCGAAGGCTGGCGGCACCCCAACCTACGTGTGAGTGGCATCCTCGTCACCAAGATGGATAGCCGCATCAAGGGGCATAATCAACTGCTGGACGAACTCAAGAGCCACAGCGTCCTCGGTCAACTGCTATGTGGTGTGATTCCACAGAACGAGGCAGTGTCCTACTCGCATCACAATCACCTGAGCATTTTCAACTATGATCCCAAAGCAGCAGCCAGCACCGCCTACGCCGAACTGGTCAGCACGCTCGTGCGCCAGATGGCACGACGGAAGGCGGTGTAGCATATGGCACGCAAAAAACGTGAGATCAACACATCGCTGCTCGATAGCGTCACCGCCGACATGCTCGGCGGTGACGAGGTGGACTTCCTGCATGATGACAGCCTGCGAGTGGAACGCATCTTGCTGGAACTGGTGCGCCCCGATCCGTTGCAACCGCGTCGCGTACTGCCGGATCGCATCTATCAGACATTCCATTCTGGTCAAATGACACCCACGCAGGCATTGCGCGATCTGATTCAGGTAGCTCAGTTGGCAGCACGTCAGCATGGGCGACCATTTGCCAACGTCCTCGATCTGATGGGCAATCCAGACGATGAAAACAGCGATGACCTGCCACCGCTATCAGCGGAAGAACAGCTTGTGCGTGATCTGGTCAATCTGGCAATCACGATCCGTGACGACGGACAGGTCAATCCGCTGACGGTCGTGGATGTCTCAGAGGGTGTAACGCGACAGTTCCGCATCGAGACGGGTGAGCGCCGCTACTGGGCAACGTGGCTGCTGCGGGATTTCATCCCCGGCTACGAGAGCGATGGCATGATCCCGTGCATCGTCATCCCCTACGAGTCGGCATCTGCCTTCCGGCAAGCGAAAGAAAACACAGCGCGTTCAGGACTATCGGCGATTGCGATGGCACGGCAAGCCGCCCTGTTGATGCTCTATGTTCATGGCTACCAGATGACCGATGGTCCCGTACCCGTTGACTTCTACCGTCAGGCACTTGATCTCGATCTGAAGGGTAAACGAGAGTATACAGCCACGATTTATGCTGCGATGGGTGGTTTAGACAAGAAGCGGTTCAGCCGTTACAAGGCGCTGCTAAAGCTCTCAGATGAGGCATTCGAGTTGGCAGATCGGCACAATATCGATGAATACATCCTACGTCAGATGCTCGATATGCCCATCGAAGAACATGCTGAGATTGTCCGCCACATTGTGAACTTTGATCTGACAGCGAAACAGGTCAGGGAAATGTGCCAGCATTCGGATGAGGAAGCCGAACCTCAGTTGGAACTACCCAGACATACACGCCAGTTGGTCAAGCTCATGAAGTCGATAGGATCATCGAATCCTGAGGACATTGCACGTGGGCTGTTAGATCAAGAGGCAGACATTGATGTCGCTCGCGCTCGTCTCAACAGTCTGAGAAGACTGATCGACGAGGCTCAGGCGTACTTGAAAGACTAAAGATGTGAAAAGGTCGCCGTGCGGCGACCTTTTTGGGAGGTCAATATGAGTTACAGAAATCGCTCTCCTCCATAAATGGGAAACAAACGCCCACTCGGAACTGCGCGGGTGGGCTGGGCGATGGTGGTAGTGATTTTTAGATTAGACACCTAAACTCTATCACAGTCTCCAACCCCTCGCAACTGAATCTGTCAGATTTTTGGTCATGTTCGCACACGACTTTAGTTCAGCTTTGCCTGGAGACAAATCATGAGTATCGACCTGGAACATATCCGTTCTCGCAACCCCATCGAGGACGTTGTTGGTGAGAAGTTCAACCTGAAGCAATCGGGGAAACGCTTCATCGGGGTGGAACACGACAGCATGGTGGTTGTGCCTGCCAGCGCCATGTATTTTTGGAACTCACGCGGTGAACACGGCGACGTGTTTGACTTCGTCGGACGCTATCACCTGAACTACGGCAGCGGTTGGAACAACTACGATCCACAGCACTTCATGGAAGCTGTCGAGCATCTGGCGCGACGTGCTGGTATCAGTATCGAGCGTGGAGCAGACTTCCGTCAGACAGCAGACTGGTCAGAGCGTCAGCTTGTGCAGCGGTTGCACGATACCCTGCTGAATACACCGCCTGCGCTGTCCTATGCAACGAAAAGGCGCGGGTGGGACATGCAGACGATCCGGTTGGCGAAACTCGGCTTCATGCCGTCGGACAAGCGTCCGCTCCTGGAAGGTCTGAACCTGCCAGACAGTTGGCGCAGTGTCATCCACAAGTTTCCCGCCGGGATGCTGGTTTACGTTCATCTCGACAAGGGGCGTCTGACGTACCTCAGCGGGCGTTCTATAGAAGGAAAGAAGCACTATAACCTGCAGCGTGACCTGATCGGCGAAAAACAACCCTACCGCAATCACCTGTATCATGGAGAGGTTGAGGGTGTGGTGCTGGTCGAAGGACAGGCGGATGCGATCACTTTCGGGATGTGGGACATCCCTGCTGTAGCCATCGCTGGCATGTCCGTAAACGACACGTTGCTCGGATCGCTGCGCCGACACAAGCGTGTGTTCATTGCACTGGACAATACAGAAGAGGCACGTGCCAAAGCGTTCGAGATCGCGCGGCAGCTACCGGATCGTGCCCACATTCCACTGTTTCCTGAAGGCGTGAAAGACACCAACGAATGGCTGTCACAGCATGGCGCAACCGCCGAAGATGCCGCCAGCCTGCTCAACACCGCACCACCATGGATTACGCTGGAGATTGACCGAGTCAGTGATCTGGAAGGTATCGAGCGGCAGGATGCGGTGCGCCAGTTGTTCACGCACGCTGTTCGCCTGGATGACTTCGCCTTCGCGGAATTCAAGTCGGCGGCTGGCAAGATCGGCATCAAGGGAGGGGCGTTCACCGATCTGGCAAAAGCTGCCCGTTCAGAAGTTGAGGAACAAGAGGAGGACGACGTGCCCCAGATTTTGAGCGATGACATCCCGCTGCTGTCCCCGGCACTGGGGTTCCGACGCGATGTAGCGATGGTCACGGTATCTATCACCGAACGGACGAAGGGCAACAAGCTCAACATCCAGCCCTATCTGGTGACCAGCACCCGCGAACTGCGCCGCCTGACGGACGAGCAGATCATCACCATCAGCGACAAAGAGGTCGCGCTCAAGGTTATCCCGGAAGGCTCCGAGTTCCTGATGCGCTGGCGCTACAGTGATATGCGGCGTTATCTCGAAGGTGAGACGGTGCAACCTAGTGAGGTGTTCACCACCATCCACAAGCTGTTCAGGCAGTACATCGACTTCCGTTCGGAGATCGAGAGCAACATCCTGACGCTGTGGACGGTCGGCACCTACTTCTACACGCTGTTCCCCGCTTATCCGTATCTGGCACTCAACGGTCCCAAAAACAGCGGCAAGAGCACGGTGCTGCGTGTCCTACAACCGCTGGCGTTTAACATGATCACGACGTCCGACCCGACCGGGCCGAGCATGTTCCGGCTGATCCATCACACATCCTGCACTGTGGGCATTGACGAGGCCGAACGCTATCACAACC
>JAIOHN010000533.1 GCA_019912985.1 Anaerolineae bacterium
GGGTAATGGGCATTGACCCGTTTAGCGACGACATCAGCGCCGCCTACCGGCGCGCTGGATGGGTGCTGCAATCGCGCGTGACCGTTGAAAAAGACCCGGTGGTCGAGATGGAAAAGACGAACAGCCATGGATTGCTGTTCAAGAACTGGCGCGAACGGGCGGAAATCCTGCGCACCGGCTTACCAGACTATGTGCTCATCTTCCAGAAGCCCGGCGATGATACCGAGCACCGCGTTAGGCACGATCCGCTCGACATCACCTACTACGGCGACAGTGAGATTGCCGAGTATCGTTATCCCAAATATCCCAAACGTGGCACCAATGGGCGAGTGGATAAAGCCCTACCTATCTGGCAGGAATATGCCAATCCCAACTGGACGGATGTCACCGTGCCGCTGGTCTGGTCAGACATCAATCAGATGGATGTGCTCAACTACCTTGTGGCGAAAGCTGATAAAGACGAACGGCACATTTGCCCGCTTCAGCTGGACCTGATCGCCCGCCTCATTCAATGGAAATCCAATCCAGGTGACACCGTGTTTGACCCGTTCGGCGGCATCGCCAGCACCGGCTACAAAGCGCTGGAAATGGGCCGCCAGTTCGTGGGTGCCGAGTTGAAGCCGGAATATCACCGCCTGGGAGTCAAGTATCTCAAAGCCAAAGAGATTGAATTGAGCCAGCGGACATTGTTCGATGCGCTGGCCGAAGCAACAGCCGAAGCAACAGGGGATTAACATGCGTTTTCACGACTTCTTCGCAGGCATCGGTGGCAGCAGCACCGGCCTGAGTACCGCAGTACTTGAGGGCATTGTCGCGCTCAATCACTGGGATTATGCCATCGAGCTGCACAATCCCAACCATCCAGAGATGGATCACGATCAGGCTGACATCTGGAAGGCTGACCCACGTCGCTACCGATCGGCAGAAGTGGGTTGGTTCTCACCTGAGTGCCGTGCCTGGTCACGTGCCTCTGGCAAGAGTAGTAAAGCCAGGCACTACAAAACCGATCTCTGGCGCAATCCGACCACGGATCCTGCCGATGATCGCAGCCGGATGCTCATGGAATCCGTGCCTTATGTCAGTGCGATTGCGGACTACAAATATGTGCTGGTTGAAAATGTGGTCGAAGTCACCAAGTGGATTCACTTCAACCGCTGGCTGAAGGAAATGCACAACCTCGGCTACAACCATAAGCTGCTGTATCTCAACAGCATGTTTTTTGGCACACCGCAATCGCGTGATCGTTTCTTCGCGGTGTTCTGGCAGCAGGGAATGCCCGCGCCGGATCTGGACTTCCGGCCACTGGCAGAATGCCCAAAGTGTGGCTTCACCGAGGCAATCCAGGCATGGAAACCAAACCGGTCCAGCGGGAAATACAAACAGCAGTATGTCTACTGCTGCCCAACCTGCGCGCAAATTGTCGAGCCTTTTACAGTGGGTTCCGAAGCGATCATCGACTGGACACTCGAGATGCCGCGCATCGGCGATCGTCCGAAGGGACTATCGCAGCTCACCATCGCCAAGATCAAGCGCGGGATTGAGAAGTATGCCGATGCGTTTGTGCTCGATACGGCCAGAAGTCACGACACCGAGAAATCCAGGCCGCTGAACGATCCCCTCTTTACGCAGACCACACAGCAAAGTCTCGCGCTCACAGTCGCCTACTATGGCCGTGAAAGTGCCGTGCGATCGACAGATGAACCGCTCGCTACAGTGCCAACTGAAAATAAGATCGGCCTGGCTTACATTGAGACCTTACGCACAACCAACGCACCACGCCGCCTGGATGAGCCTTTAACGACAGTCGTCGCCAGCGCGCAGCAGCATGCGCTGGTGATGGCGAATTACGGTCAACCGGTGTTTCGTCAAACCGATGAACCAATGCCGCCTGTTACGACAGTTCCCAAACATGGCCTGATCATGGCCTACAACGGCAATCCTGTCTTTCGACCAATTGATGAACCGATGCCGACTGTATCCACGGTCGAGCGCCACGGCGCGATCGTGCCGGAAGTCGACATCGACGACGTGCGCTTTCGCATGTTGAAGCCGCGCGAGCTTGCCAGCGGCACCGGATTCCCAACGAGCTACATCCTGACCGGCTCACAAAAGAACCAGGTCAAAGGCATTGGTGGTGCAGTCGATCCCCATGTGGCCTGCTGGCTCGGGCAGCGCATTCTGGAAGCCGTGGGATAAGGCCCAGTAACCTGAATTCTATGAGGTGGAGTTATGAACTACGAACCCAACACCCGGCACTGGCGCAAAGGCGATATTGTTCTGCATGACGCCGACGCAAAAGAACCGAAGATGCTCATGCGCGTCGTTGGCTATACCCGTGATGGGC
>JAIOHN010000534.1 GCA_019912985.1 Anaerolineae bacterium
ACTCCGGTGAATACAGCCCCGGCTCAACCGTAAACACCATACCCGGCAGCATCGGCGTCTCATCGCCCAGGTCGAGATACGGCCCCTCATGATAACGCAGCCCGATGGTGTGGCCGCTGTGATGCCGCCAGTGGGGCATCAAATCATGAGCATCAAAGTAAGCCCGCACTGCTTGATCGACCTCACAGCAGGGTTTCCCCGGTTCCATTGCACCCAGCGCTGTATCTTGCAGCGCAACCATATGCTCGAAAAAACGCTTCTGCGCATCATTTGGCTTGCCCAGGAACATCGTTCGTTCCAGCTCCGAGACATAACCCCACACAGGTGCAGTCGCACCAGTCACCAGCACGTCGCCAGCCTGAAAGCGCAGGTTGTTCGCCAACGCATGTGGAATCGAGGAATTGCGGCCAATCTGCCCCCGGTATCCGGCGAATGCACCGCTGCCCAGGCCGTTGCTATAGGATTTATAAATGGGACCAATCGCGTTATACATCGCCAGGGTCGCTTCGTTGCTGGCCCGCTGCGTGACTTCTGTCTCGGATGCGCCGACAACTGTGTATTGTTGCAGCAGCATGTGTGCGAGATTGCCCCATTTGCAGCTTTCCCGCAGGCAGTTCAACTCTGCGGCGGATTTCACCGCCATCTGATCTTCGATGAAATCACGAACCAAACGCACCTGCACATCCATCACAGATGAAAGCAGCGGCCCACGATAGCCTAAAATCCAGGGATAACCATCATGATCGCCACCGATTTCGCCGCTAATGCCCATCTCTCGCAGCATATCGGCCAGGATAATCATCGGGTGCGGCTTGTTTGGATATTCCAGATAATGCTCAACCCGATCAATCAGCGCGTTGGCTTTGGCGTGTTCTACTTCCAGCCGTGGCACAAACAGCGCCCGTTCACCCTGACTGTTCATCACAAATCCAATCGGGCGCTCCGTGGGGATAAACGCAAAGCCCGTGTAGTAAAGCACGTAATCGCGGTCGAACAGCGTGACGCCGCTCCAGTTCTGAGATTGAATATGCGCGAGGAGCGCCTCACACCGCTGTTTGTGTTCCGCATCGCTGATCTTGAGTTGAGTCGTCTGCATCGTGTTTCTCCTTTCGGCGAAATTATAGCGTAGGGCCAATTTGCAACAAAACGCTGACTTGAGCCGTATACATCAATAACGCTTTACTCCTTTAGCAACCCTCCTGGCGCACGATAAGACCATGCCCAGGAGGTTTTTGCTTCTTTAGGCAGTATAATCAGGCGCTGTCGAGAAAGGAGCCTCCTCGGTGTCCGAGAAAAAACACCCTATTACGATTGAAGATTTATATCGCATCGCCACAGTCGAAGACCCTCGTATCAGCCCTGACGGACAGTGGATTGCCTATGTCCATGTCACCATCGATTCCGTAGAAAACACCTACAAGCGCAACCTGTGGCTGGTTCCCATCAGCGGCGGCAACCCTATCCAGATCACGCGCAGCGGCAAGGACTCACAGCCGCGCTGGTCGCCCGATGGCAGTTGGCTGGCGTTCGTCTCCGGCAGAGACAAAAAACCGCAGATCTACTTGCTGCCTGTGACCGCCCCCGGCGGTGAGCCCCATGCGCTCACCAGCCTAGCCAATGGGGTATCCAACCCGGTCTGGTCGCCTGATGGTCGGCAAATCGCCTTTCTAGGTAAAGCCAACACCGACGAACGGGCGAAGGAAGCTCGTGGTGAGGAAGACCCTAAGCCAACGGATAAATTTGAGGCCAAACAGCGCACAGAGCGCAAAGAATACGAAGAAAGTGAGCGCTTCGATCCGCGTGAAGTGGGGCGCATCCCCTATCGTGAAGGCACCAGCTACCTGGATGACCGTTACGCACAGGTCTATGTCATCGGCACTGCTGAAGACAGCAAACCACGCCGCCTGACCGATGTGGATGCCAATCACGAGCCGCCGCAGTGGAGTGCAGACGGTCAATTCATCCTGACCAGCCGCAGCCTTGAACCGGACGATGACCAGCCAACACGCCACAGCGCCATTTTCCGCATTGCAGCCGAAACAGGCGATGTGCAGCCGCTCACGGAGGCGCAGTTCACCAGCGCCTATCCAATGCCCTCACCGGACGGCAAATGGATTGCCTATCTGCGTATTCCACGAGATGAGTATTACAACGAACACATCGAACGGCTGACTCTGATTCCAACGGAGGGCGGTGAGCCTCGGGAACTCAATATTGAGCTGGACCGCAGCGCAGGTGTGATCCGCTGGGCAGCGGACAGCAGCAGCGTGTATTTCAGCGCCAATGGCGATGGCGTAACCAGTATCTATCACACATCTGTCAGTGGCGGTGAGATTCAGGCAGTGGTGAGTGGCCTTCATGAAATCGCCTCATTCGATGTGGCAGCAGATGGCGGAATCGCCTTCACAGTGGCGACATCCACCAACCCATCCGAGCTTTACTGGCAGCCTGCCAGCGGTGAAGCCCGGGCAGTAACCAGCATCAACCGCGATTTTCTGGATAGTGTTATCGTTCAGGATACCTATGAAGTTCACTACACAGCGCCCGATGGACAGCCCCTTCAGGGCTGGTATATGCTGCCTGTGGGCTATGAAGAAGGGAAAACCTACCCCCTGATTCTCAACATCCACGGCGGGCCCCATGCCATGTGGGGCGCGATGACACAATCCATGTGGCATGAAAATCAGAGCTACACAGCAGCGGGTTACGTCGTGTTTTTCTGCAATCCGCGTGGTTCAGATGGCTACGGCGAGGCATTCCTCAAGGCACTCCATGCCAACTGGGGTGATGTGGCCTACACGGACATCATGGCCGGTCTGGATTTCATGATTGAGAAGGGTTTTATTGACTCCGACCGCATGAGTGTCACGGGTGGCTCTTACGGCGGTTATATGACTGCCTGGATTGTTGGTCACACAGATCGTTTCAAGGCAGCAGCCAGCCAGCGCGGGGTCTATAACTTACTCGGCTTCTTTGGTACGACCGATATTCCGCTGTTCCTGGGCGATGAATTCGGCCTGCTTCCGTGGGATGACCCAATGAAATTGTGGGAACATTCGCCATTAGCCTACGCGCACAAGATCACAACGCCACTGCTCATCATCCACAGCGAAAATGACTTTCGGGTACCCATCTCGGAAGGCGAGCAGTTATTCGCCTATGTCAAGCGCAATGGTGGCACGGTCAAACTGGTGCGCTTCCCGCGTGATGGGCATGAACTCTCGCGTAGTGGCGAGCCAAAACACCGGGTACGTCGCCTGCAGTATATCGTTGATTGGTTTGAAAAATACGGGAAGTAAAAAATACAGGTCAGCCGTTGTAAGCGGCTGGCCTGCAGGGATTAGCGAAGTTCTGCGTAAGAGGATAGCGATACAGGTGGTTGGGGTGTTTCCGCCCGCTTGAGAAGATACTGACCAGCAGCGATCAAGGAGCGCCCGGTATGGATTCGTAATACGCGATACAGGTTGTTTTCACGACGTCGCGGTTGATGTAACATTCGGTGCAGTCGCCACTTTTCAGCTTCTGCGAGCATTTCTTTTTGATGAAGCTGTCCATGGACC
>JAIOHN010000535.1 GCA_019912985.1 Anaerolineae bacterium
GCCTGAAGGTCCCCCTGCGGCGCTTGCATCGCGGTGACAATGGCCGCACGGACATTTTCCGGGTGATCGCGCAGCAGCGTCAACGCTACCGATGAGCCATAAGAGCCGCCCCAGACGTTGTAACTGTCATAGCCCAGCGCACGCATGATGTCAGCGGCGTCGGCAGCATTGTCGCGGGTGGTGAAATCGGTCACATCCACGCCCTGCGCTGCATAGCGCGCCCGACAGACCGATACCCAGCTATCGTCGGTGGCATCCAGGGATTCGGGACAGGTCAGCGCCGGGTTGGAATGGCCTATGCCTCGGTAGTCGAAGACAATGAAGTCTCGCTGCTGGTTGAGCCGCCGTGGAAAAGTTCCCAATCCACTGACGAAGGCATCGAGTGTGCGCGATCCCGGCCCGCCATCAAGGAAGATCAAGGGATCAGGCGCCGGGCTGCTGCTGCGTGCCTTGAACACGGCCACGGCAATATCGAGTCCGCGTTCCTGCGGGTGCAGGCGATCCTGGGGCAGGGTGACGGTGCCGCATGCTACTTCGTAACCGCTGGCAAAATGTACTGGACAGGGTCCGGGCACAAACTCTGGAATGTAGTCGTCTTGCGCGTTCAGCACGACGCCTGGCAGCAGCAGACCGAGCAGATAAATCCACAGCACCACTCTGTACATTATTGTCTTTCCTCATCTTGATTAATTCTGCTATCGTGGGCCAGACGTGTATCGTCAGGCTCGTAAAGCTGTGCCTGAACAACTCTAAACTGGGCCAACCGGACAAACATGAGCAGGGTCAAACTGATAGCCACTGCCGTAAGCAGGATCACTTTGAGCATCTGCTTCAGCCAGAACCAACCCAATGTGGCAGTTATGCTAATTAACTGAATTGACAGAGAAAACAGCTCAGGTATGGCATAGCGGACAACAGCTACCAGCAACACAAGGACGATGATGAGCAGAGCCAGCAAGATTGGGATGCTTAGCATTAAGCCCACGCGCTGGGGCCAAATCCCATCGCCACACTTTAGGGCAACGCTATTGACTGCCCACCTGAGCCTGCCCATTATGACTTCTCCCTTAAGCACCAACAGCATCCAAGCTCGGCCAATGGGCGACCAGCAGCGCGCCGATTACGAGCAGGTTAAATACCAGGGCGGCAATGACGGGTGAGGTCACTGGAGTTGCCCAGAAGATGATCAGGCCAACGGTAGAGACAACAGCCGCGATGATGGTCGCGCCGCGCCACCAGCCTTGCTGGCCCAGCAGGCCAACGACAGCAGCCCCAAAAGCAATGATTGCTACTCCCCACAGAATACTGCCGACCAATCGCGCCGGGGTCTCTTCTGTGAGAAGCCAGGAGCGGGTCGATTGATCCCAGTCGGCGATACCTAGCAGCGGCACAAGAAACAAGATGTGGCCGATGCCGTGTCCAGCAATAAGCAGAATGATGATGCTGCGTAACATGAATAGTTCCTCCTGAAGCTGTATGTTCGTATGGTCTAGTGTTTCAACACGTCATCAGCTTTGCACGATAGTGGCAGTGCCCATGATGTTCCGAACGATAGTTGGATTCCCCAGGTAGTGAATGTCACCGTTGCCAGCAACAGTAACTTGTAGGTTGTTCTCTGCGTTCACCTCGACTGTTCCGTTGCCGCTGATGTCCAGTGTCACAGTGCTGCTGACAAGGTCAAAATTGTGGATCGTCGCCCGGCCACGAATGTTGATCGTTTGCTGATCCACCGCGCCCGCAAGCTGTGTGGAACCAGAGCCGGAGAAATTTATAGCCAGACTGTCCAGATCAAGATCATCTGCTGTGATTGCGCTGCTGCCGAGGATGTCAACGGCGTTGAGCGTATCAAAACCCAGGTGCAGCTTGATCGTGTTGCTTGGGGTCAGTGAGGTATTCTCCGGTGTGGCAACGATTAGTTTGCCGTTTTGCACCTCGGTCGTGATGTAATCCATCAGGTTGTCGTCTGCCTCAATGCTCAGGCTTTCGCTACTACTCTGGACCAGTTCGAGATCTGCGCCCAGGTTGACCTGAACGCTGGAAAAGCCGCTGACTTCGCGTTCAGCGGTGATGATATTGCCGGATCCCTGAACCGTGTTTGCATTAAGCTGCACAGGGCCGCAGGCGGCCAGGATCAGCAGCGTGCTAAACACAGCGATGAAAACCTGTTTTACTTTCATGTTGATGCCTCCAAATCGAGCTAATGTGATAATGATTCGACAAGCTGGCGCAGCAGGTTGAGCAGTTCGTCCGGCGGATCACCTTTGTAGACAAAGCCCGTGGCCCCGGCGCGCATGGCTCTGGCGCGGATTTCCGGACGCGCTGCCATGACGATAATGCTGAGCTTTCTCCGTTTGCGCAGTTTCTGCATTAGCGTTGACGCCTCTCGGCCAGGCATCTCCCATTCCAGCAGCAGGATGTCGGGTTGCATCGCTGTGACAAGTGCGAAGAGGTCCTCGTCTTCAGCAGCCTCTGCGACCACATTCAGACCCAGACTTTCCTCACAGACCAGCCGCAATGCCTGCCGAACTTCTGCTGCTTGATCGGCGATCACCACGCGCAAAGGCGTACCCTGTATAGCCATAGTAGAGAGTCCTTTCTGGATGTATTGAAAATCAAAAACTCCCTGGCAGCGACCTGCAGCCAGGGAGTCTTTTTTCAGTAACACGATGGGGTTATTTCCTGGTCAGTTGACCAGGTGATGCTGAAGGGCGATGGAGACAGCCTCGGTGCGGTTGCTGGCCCCCAGCTTGGAGATGGTGTTGCTGACGTGGTACTTGACGGTAGAGAGACCCAGGCATAATCGCGCGGCGATCTCCCGATTGTTCAGGCCCTGGGCCATCAACGCCAGTACGTCCAGTTCACGCGGCGTGAGATCCTTGCCGGGGAGTGGCGTGGCGGTGGCAGCATGCATCAGAGCCAGGGTCGCCTCCGGGGCTAGCGTCGGACGGCCTAGCACGGCGTTGCGGATCGCTGCGGCCAGTTCCTCTGCACTGATGTTCTTCAGCAGGTAGCCGATGGCTCCGGCTTTCAGCGCGGCATTGACCAGGTCTTCTTCGCGAAAACTGGTGAGTGCAATAATCTGAATATCGGGGTTGGTTTCCCGGATCAGGCGAGTCGCTGTCGCACCATCCAGATCGGGCATAACCATGTCCATCAGCACGACATCTGGTTGCAGCTGTCTGCAAAGCTCCACCGCCTGCTTGCCGCCATCCGCTTCAGCGACCAGGTCAAGATCATCGAAGGCAAGCACGAAATCGCTTAAACCACTGCGCACCACCGCATGGTCATCGACAATGACGATACGAATTCGTTCTGACGCCATAGCTTATGGCTCCTGTTCAGACCACAAGACGATAATCTCTGTTCCTCGGTCAATCTCAGTGGCAATATCCAGACTCGCTGCGATGTCTGCCGCGCGCTCGGCCATGATCCGCAGACCTAGATGGCTGGCGCGGTTGGCTGCCGGGTCGAATCCGATGCCGTCGTCGGCGATATGCAGTTCGATCTGCTGTCTTGTCTGCAGAAGCCTGACCTGGGCTGCCTGCGCCTTCGAGTGTTTGGCGACGTTGTTGAGCGCTTCTTGCGCGATGCGATAGAAAGCAATTTTGACCTCCGGCGAGGCGTCATAATCGCCGTCTACCGTCACCTGGATGGTGATGCGCGTACGCCCGGCGATGCCCTCGGCAAGCTGACGGAGCAAATCGCCCAGCGGCATGTCTTCCAGGGCTGCCGGACGCAGTTCCAGCAGCAAGGTGCGCATTTCGGCCAGTGCGCCGCGCGTGAGTTCGCGCAGTTTTTCGAGCCGCAGCAAGCCTTCATCGGGATCACGTGCCCAGATACGAGGCAGGACTTCCGCCGTCAGGCTGGCTGAAAACAGAGTCTGCGTGACCGA
>JAIOHN010000536.1 GCA_019912985.1 Anaerolineae bacterium
GTCACCAATGTGTGCAGCTACTCGATAGAACACTGATCCAAGCCAGACAGCTCAGGGCAGCGCACCGCAGTGGTAGGCGAGAATGAGGAGGGTGCTCATTAATTAGTGCAGTAGAGGATTCATCTCGTGCAGCATCCGGTCTAGCGTTTCGAGGCCTTCCTGTAAGGTCATGCCCAGGTAGACGCCAGGAATCTGTCCGGCCAATTCGGGCTGCTCGACGAAGATGCGCCCGCCGAAACCGACGACAGGCCGTTTGGCGCGGCTGGCTTCAGGCAGCCAGTGCGGCCAATCCAGCAGGGCTCGGGCCGGTGCCTCGGTCATAGCGACAAAGACCAGCACGGCGGCATCCATCTCGTTGACAAAGCTGGCAATCTCTGACAGGGGCATGGTCTGGCCGAGGTAGATGACCGGCCAGCGCAAGCGGCGCAGCAGCACAGCTAGCATCAACAGACTGCCTTCGTGTAGCTCACCAGGTGCGCAGGCCATTACTACCGGATTCACCTGGTAGGCGGGCGGCACGGTGCGCATCCACACCAGCAGTTGGTGGCGCAAATGATTGGTGGCAAAATGCTCGGTCGCTACATCAATACGTCCCGCGCTCCAGCCCTCCCCCAGTTCATGGAAGGTTGGGCCGATAACATCCAAAATCAAGAATTCCAGTGGAAAGACGGCTAGCGCCTCGGCCAGCACCTGATCGGCCAGATCGGCGTCGTGCTGCAACAGCGCATCAATGAGCCGCTGTTGAAACATCACCAGAGGATCGTGGTCGCCCTCGCGCCGCTGCAGCAACGGCGAGGCAAAGGGGCCGTGCAGTGGATTATCATCCTGCTCGGCGCGAATCAAGGCGCGAATCGCCTGGCTGATCTGCATACCTTCGTCCACGCGCTGTTTCACCCACTGCAACCGCTGGACTTCCTGCTGAGAATAGAGCCGGTGCCCGCCTGCCGTGCGCGCCGCATTGGGAAATTCGTAACGTCGCTCCCAGACGCGCAGCGTCGTTTCGGCGATATCAGTCATACGCGATACCGCCCCAATATTGAACAACGGTTCTTCGTTGGGGGCCAAATCGTCACGTGGCTGGCTCATAGTTAACCTCTGTAGCCTGTAATTTGCATAGTTTAGCGCAGACACGGCAACTTGTCCAGATATCCTCGACAATTAACTAGACATTAATTTGACAAAAAGGTCATTTTGACCTATGCTTCGTCCAGGTTTCTTATACAAAATGGAGCGGAGCATGAGCATTCAGCCCGCGATTTGGGAAAACCGCCTGCTTTCCTGGGCTCATGAAGCGCTTAATAGCCCGGCGATAGACCGGTATTTTGAGCCAGAGGCCGAGACACTGAACAGTGCCTATGATTATTGCGCACGCATCACCCGTAATAACAGCCGAACTTTCTATCTGGCCTCGTTGCTGATGCCAAAGCCCAAACGTCGTGCAGTCCAGGCGCTGTATGCCTTCTGCCGTTCGACGGACGATCTGGTGGACGAGACGCGGGGCATGCTCCAGGCGGATAAAGCCTTTGCCAACTGGCGTGCACGTCTTAGCAACCCACATCCCGCCGCACACGATCCAGTTCCATTGGCATGGGCGGATACGCAGGCACAGTACGGCATTCCACGCGGTTACGCCGAGCAGTTGATCAGGGGCGTTTCCCGCGACCGCAGCCAGACACGTTATTCCTCCTTCTCTGAACTGACCGAATACTGTTACGGTGTGGCCTCTACCGTTGGGTTGATGTCGATGCATATCGTCGGGTTTGTTAGTCAGGATGCTGTGCCCTATGCTGTAAAACTCGGTGTTGCTCTGCAAATGACCAATATCCTGCGCGACATCGGTGAAGATTGGCAGGCAGGTCGGCTTTACCTGCCGTTGGACGAATTAGCCGCTTATGCCCTGAGCGAATCGACTATCGCTGCTGGGCGTGTGGATGATCGCTGGCGTGCCTTTATGTGCTTGCAGATTGATCGGACGCGCCAACTGTATCGGGAGGCCGAGCCGGGAATTGCGCTGCTGGAGGCTGATGGACGATTTGCTATTGCCGCCGCGGCTGGATTGTACCGGGCGATTCTGGACGACATCGAAGCGCATGATTATGACGTCTTTCACCGCCGCGCTCATATTAGCCTGGGTGGCAAGCTGAGCCGCCTACCCGTACTCTGGTGGAGCACCACCACCAATACAGCGTAACTTTTGTGATCCAGGGACTAGAACAATGAACAAGCTATCTCTTATTTCCAATGGACATTCCTCTAAGTCATACTCAGCTCACACACTGCCTATGCTTAAACTGCCGAACTCGCCATCTGAGATTGAGGCTCACATTCGCCACATCCTCATTCAATTGGGTGAGGACCCGGATCGTGAGGGCTTGCAGCGCACCCCTCACCGCGTTGCCAAAATGTACAGCGAACTGCTGGAAGGCTACACACAGGATCTGGACAGCATCATCAACGGCGCGTTATTCGACGTGGACTATGGTGCTGATGAGATGGTGGTGGTCGCCGACATTGAATACCATTCGATGTGTGAACATCATATGCTGCCCTTCAGCGGCAAAGTCAGCGTGGCCTATATCCCAAGCGACAAAGTGATTGGCCTGAGCAAGATCCCCCGCATCGTCGATATGTTTGCTCGCCGCCTGCAAATTCAGGAACGCCTGACCAACCAGATTGCCGATGCTGTTGATCAAGCGCTTGATCCGCGGGGGGTTATGGTAGTAGCCAATGGTCAGCACAGCTGCGCCTCGCTACGCGGTGTCAAGAAGCACGGCGTCAACATGGTCACGACAGCCCAACGCGGCCAGTTCAAAGCCGATCACGAGCTGCGCAATGATTTCTATCGTCTGATTAACCGCTCATGATGCCCACTAATCAATTCACTTTACGCTGTAGAATGATTTCAGTACTCTGTCCTATTCCCTGGAGTCACTGAACAGAATCGTAGCGATCTATACAAGTGACGGTAAAACACCCATCACGATGGCTAAAGCTCTCGGAACCCACTCGCCAGCAGGTTGGTGACTGCCCCATCCCGCTCAACCTGCCCTTCCACCAGCAGCAGCGATGCCCCACGCACGAGCTTGCGCCACTGCTGGTAGATCTGGGGACGAATGACGACATTGACAAAACCGTATTCGTCTTCCAGGGTGACGAAGTGGAAACCTTTAGCCGTCGGCGGAGCCTGGTGCATTACCACCAACCCGGCAGCCTTCACCCGCTGCCCTGGTGGATACAGCGCCAGATCACGACTGGTGGCTACCCCCTGCCCGGTCAGGCGCTGGCGGTAGCTGCGCAGGGGATGTTCGTGCAGCATGACTCCCAGTGTCTGGTACTCCTGACTCAGCGCCTCCAGATGCGTCTGCTGCGGCAGATCGACCGGCTCGGTCGCAAAGGTCAGCGCCAGTGTCTCCTCAGCGTAAGAAATTGTGCCCAGCTCCCACAACAGCGCCCGGCGGTCGGGTTTCCAGCCATCGAGCGCCCCGGCCGGCCAGGATCAGGTACTCCATCAGGCGTCGTGGCAGCTGCGTCCGCTGGCACAGGTCATGGAGATCGCGGAAGGGTTGTTTTTCTCGGGCCTCAAGCACCTGCTGGATACGATGCTCGCCGAATCCTTTGACATAGTTCAATCCCAGCCGCAGCACCTGCCCATCCCAGTGAAACCGTCCCTGAGAACGGTGAATGTCCACCGGCAGCACCTGGATATGGTGTCGGCGAGCATCATTGACCAGCACCGCTGGCGACCAGAAGCCCATCGGCTGGTGGTTGAGGAGTGCGGTGTAGAACACGCCCGGATGGTAGCGCTTGAGCCAGGCGGAGCGGTAGACCAGCACGGCGAAGGCTGCCGCATGGCTCTTGGGAAAGGAATAGCCACCAAAGGCTTTGAGCCGCTCGAAGACCGTCTTGGGGTGTCACCTCGTCTACCACCAAAATTACCTCTTTCCTACAAGAAAAATTTCATTTCGGACAGGGAATTGCGGCAGTGTAAATCCAAGAATTTGGGCAAGACAGTAAAGAGAAAGCTCCAGTTGTGATACTGGAGCTTGTTTCTTTACCAACTATGCGAATTATAAAACCAATCGAGAAGGTGTGGGTGTGTATGCAGCTCTGTTAAGGCAGCAGAATATGCCCTGCCCCCATATAGACACTGCTACCGCCCACCTGAACGCGCGTGATTTGCTGGCTTTGACACTCGACACGAATGCTGATCTGACTGGGGCGGCCTATTTCATATCCCTGTTCGCTTCTGATTTCAACTTGTTCGCCAACTGGAACGACACCATAAGTCACGAGGTATGCGCCGAGCGGCCCACTGGCTGCCCCGGTCGCGGGATCTTCGTTAATACCCATGGCAGGCGCAAACATACGTGAATGCACCGTGGCATTTTCCTGCTCAGTTTCGGGAGTGAATGCAAACACATGAGGCGCTTCAAAATCCCGCAGCCTGTTTGCCCACAAATCCTGGCGAAAACGAATCCGTTTGATCGCTTCCAGGCTGCGCACAGGCACATAGAGAAACGGTACGCCGCTCGATACAGCTTGCACCGGATAATCCAGAATGAGATCGTCGTCGGATAGAGACAGCATATCCGCAATCACATGACGATCCTCCCAAACGGAACCCAATATCGGCACAGGCTGGTCCATGTAAATCGTTTCCCCAAGTGTAATTGGAATCACGCCGACACCTTCTTCGAAGGTCGCGCTTCCACTTGAAACGATGCGTCCTTCACGCTGAAGCACAAACGCGGTTCCTACTGTGGGATGCCCGGCCAACGGCAACTCGACCTGCGGCGTAAAGAAGCGCACCCGCAAATCCGCTTTGTCTGAAGGAAACACAAACGCTGATTCAGACAGGTTCAGCTCACGAGCAATCATTTGCATCGTTTGCGCCGACAGATTACCGGGGTCCAGAAATACAGCGAGTTGATTGCCACCAAAGGGCGTATTCGTGAACACATCGACAAGGTGATAGCTGAGTGTTTGCATGATCTGACCTTTCTCCCCTAGCGGGTGTTGAACGCACGAGTCGACTTATAGTGTCGGTTATCTTATGGCAGGCCATGTGCCGGTGTCTGTGGCATACTTGGCCTCGACAGCACCATGTGATGGCTGCTCAGTATCAATCATGAGCAATGCCGAGCGATCACCGGTGAAGAAATTCCATAACCACTGGATCAGCACTAGCACACGATTCTCAAAGTCTAGCTGGTACATCAGGTGGATGAACAACCAGATCTGCCATGCCAGCCAGCCTGAAAAACGCAATCTGCCGATTTCCGCGACCGCGGCCCCGCGTCCAATAGTTGCCAAACTACCACGATCAAAGTAACGGAAAGGCGGCAGCGTCTTTCCTCGCAGTTGGCGTGTAATCAGGCGTCCCACATATTTCCCCTCCTGGATGGCAACCTGAGCCACCCCCGGTAAGGGGTCGCCATTGCGATCAGCAAAGTTTGCCAGGTCCCCAATTACGAAGATATTTGGATAGCCGGGAACACTACAATCCTGCTCGACCACCACACGTGAGCTGCGATCCAACGGCGCACCGGTAGAACGAGCTAAAACTCTACCCAATGGTGACGCTTTTACACCAACCGCCCATAAAGCGGTATGTGTCGGTATAAAATTGCGTTGATTCCCTTCTTCCACGGTGACGCCGTCAGATGCGACCTCGACCACCCGCGCATCGGTCATGACTTCAACCCCCATGCGTTGCAAGGCAGCGGTTGCTCTGGCAGACAAGGTGGAATGATAGGTAGGCAGGATGCGATCTCGGCTGTGAATCAGGATAATGTGAGCATCCGATGGTTGAATACTGTGAAAACCACGCTTGAAGGTTTGATGAGCGATTTCGGCCAGCGCCCCCGCTAGTTCGACCCCGGTAGGGCCGCCACCAATAATGACAAAAGTCAGGCGGGCGCGAATTTCCTCAGGATCTGTCATCCGTTCAGCCGCTTCAAACGATGTCAAAATCCTGCGACGAATCTCGATCGCATCCTCCATCGTTTTGAGGCCGGGTGCATATTCTTGCCATGCTTCATTGCCAAAGTAGTTGTTACCGGCTCCCGCAGCGACAATCAGCCGATCGTAATCGATTGAGTGTCCATCACTCAGTTGAACAGTCTTTACATCCGCATCGACCCGAACCACTTCACCCAGCAAGACTTGCAGATTGTTTTGTTGTTTCAGCAAGCGCCGCAGCGGTGAGGCAATATCCGCTGGTGAGAGTTCGCCGGTTGCCACCTGATAAAGCAACGGTTGAAACAGGTGGTGATTGCGGCGATCAATCAGCGTGATCCGCACAGGCGCATCTTTCAAACTCCGGGCCGCGGCCAATCCACCAAATCCGCCACCAATAATGACGACATGCTCATTCATTCGATTCCCTCCTCACTAAGAGGCGTGAAGATCTATCTACGACCTTCACACCTCTCAAAGCACTGTTGCAAATGACTACGACTGCTGCACCATGAGTTCGCCCAGCTGTGCCGTGTCGATAATGTGCGTGTCATCTGGCAGCCACGCATGGTCAAAGGTGGCGATGATCTGTTTTGCGGGGAAAAATCCGGCAACTTTCGCGCGTGTATCCCCCACGTTTTTCAGGTTATGCCGCACGAGTGTTGGCACCAATGCCAGCGCCGGCGCTTCGACAGTGACTTCCTCCTCACCAACGGTCACCTCTACTGTACCTTCGAAGATGAATAGCACTTCCTCTGCGCTGTCGGTGTGGGTACCGAGATGATCGCCTGGATTCAGCTCGAAATACACCAGCGAAATGCCCTTGTTTTCCTGTGCCAGCAAGAACGGAAATGTTGAGTGAGCGCGCTGCCTGGATTCACCTTTGGTCCAGGTGGTACGCAGTGGCAGGTCGTTGAGTTGGACGGTTAACATATTGATCTCTCCTTGTGCTTGATTTATCAATTGCGCTTACAGAGATCAGTATGCGATAGGTGGGGGGTGGAGATTCATCAACCCAACGTTATAAAGAGGGTTTATTGAGGATGTTATAAATTCGGTGATGTTGAGAACTAGATCAGATTCAGTTCTTCCGCGCGCGAAATCGCCTGAATACGACTTCTAACACCCAATTTGCCATAAAGGCTATTAATGTGCGTTTTAATGGTACTGGGTGAGATTTCAAGTGTCTGAGCAATCGCGCGATTGGTTAGTCCCTGCGCAATGTAATATAGAACTTCCTGCTCGCGCTCACTTAGGGGTTCAATAAGGTGCTGCTTAAATTTAGGAACGGGAATCGACTTGACAGCGCCAGCTTCATCCGGGACTTCGGGAAACAGGAGCAGCAGGTGTGAGACGACCTCAGTCAGATTAGCTTTCACCTCACCGGGCAGCAGTTCAAGATCATAGCGTTGCAGGATCCTTTGGAGCACGACTCCAGTCTCGTAACCGGCAGCGGGATGGTTGGACACCAGCGCCAGCAGCTCAGTCGCTCGTTCTTTATCCCCAAGGCAGATGAGAAGTTCCGCAATGCTCATGATGATAAACAGCATGAGCGAAATAAACTCTATTTTTGCTGCAATCTCCAGTGCTTCTTTTAAAAAAATCTGTGCAGCCTGATAATCCTGAACCGCGATCGCAGCTGCGGCTGCACCGTTAAGCACTTTCGCCAGCCCACCGCTATCGCCAATCACCCGATAAATGGCGATGCTCCTATCAAAAAACTGGAGTGCATCTTCATAAGCTGATTGAAGTAACGCATTTTCACCCAGAAGACTCAAGGCTAAAGCAGTGCCCTCCTGATCCTCAAACTCCTCCCGAATGGTCAGGCTGCTCTGATAATAGTGTTGTGCAGTTTCGTGATCGGATAATGCGCGGGCAATCCTGCCCATTTGATTGTAGGTATAGGCCATGAACCAGCGATTTCCTGTTTCGAACAGCAGCGCAAGTGATCGCTGTGCATGCTGTTGTGCGTTTTCGTAATCGCCGAGACCGATAGCTGCCTCTGTCATAAGATGATAGGCAAGCTGGCGGTTGAAAGAATGATGATATGTTTCACTGGTCTGCCGTGCCTGTAACCCATATTCCATGGCGGCAGTGAAGTTACCCTGCGTCAGCGCCAGGATACCCAGATTAAACACTGGATCCGTACTGAAACCAGGCAAAGGGGGGATACCCAAAGATTGGTAAATTGCGATGCATTCCTGTGAAATCTGCCTGGCTTCGGCCAGCCGTCCAACACGGAGATAAAATCCAGCCTGATAGGTCTTTATCAAGACCTGTAAGCGTTCGGATTGTTCAGTGGGTACTGCTTTGTCCAGACATTGAGCTGCCTTCTCATAGATCTCTGCCGCTTCTCGAAAACGGCTCTGGATCTGGCAAAACTCGGCAAAGGTATTTGCGCCTTGTTGAATCGCATCTACCCGGACGGTTTCAATGGCCTGCTGCCAGGCAGCACGGAGGTTATCCATTTCAATCTTAATGGCTGCGATAGCCGATTTCTGCTCACGCCCCAGGATAGCATCCATCAAATCTTGCAGGAAACCCATGTAGTATTCGCAGTGTCGTGCCTTAATCTGCTGAACTTCCTCAGGCGATTGAGCAAGCTGAGCCGCCGCATATTGCGCGACCAACCTGTGCATATGGTAACGTCCATTCGCACTGCGACTCAGGAGCGCCTTATCAATCAACGCAGCGAGTACCGGTAGTGATGCCCCCGCAACCTGGGTGGCTGCCTCACGCGAGAAGCCGCCACGAAATACGGATAATCGTTTAAACAGATTGAACTGTTCTGCTGTAAGCATGGCGCAGGTCTGGTCGAAGATAATCTGCATGCTCCGCTGGCGTTCTGGAATATTACGCAGTTGGGTTGTAAACAGATCCAGTCCCTTCTGGATCTCATTAGCAATTTCGGTACAGTTCAATGTATCTGTCCAGGCCGCGGCTAATTCTAGCGCCAGGGGCATGCCAGCGACGTGTCGGCAGATTTGAATAACCGCATCCTGTTCTTTTTCAAGCGCAAAATCAGGCGAGACACGACGTGCAGAAGCTGTAAACAATTGCACAGACGGATAATGCTCAAGGTCGTCACAATTCGTTTGTGTAGGGTAAGGTAGACCCTCCAGATGATGCACCCATTCTTCACGCAGATTCAGCGCCTCGCGAGAGGTCACGAGGATTTTGAGACCAGGAGCTCTCCCAAGAAGTGTTGTCAACAGCGGCGCGGCATCAAGCAGGTACTCGAAATTATCTAGAATAAGCAGCAGGTTTTTATTTTTGAGAAAGCTGGAGAGTTGCATCGGCGGGTCTTGTGCCAACATCAGCCCAAACGCGTCGGCGATGGCTTGAACCAGGTGCTCATCATTGAGAACCGGCTGCAAATCGACCCACTGCACGCCATCAGCGAACTCCTCAACAGCCTGCTGGGCAACGCGCAGAGCCAGCCGGGTCTTACCCATGCCGCCAGGTCCGATCAATGTCACAAGACGGCAGGTTGAGTCCTCAAGCATACGATTGAGATCGGCTACTTCCGTTTCACGTCCAAAGAACGGCACAACCTGGTGCAGCATATCATGAACAGTGACATCAGAAGAGGAGTTCGGGCGCATAGCCGCTGTTCCGCATGTTAAAAATGGAAAGTTTATCCTAGAGCGGAAGTTATCGCGAAGCGAGATCAGCTCAAGACCTCGACTCATTTTGAGGCCGCAGCAGCGAGGATTCCGCAGTCCTGGGGCTTTGCATCCTACATCATACAGCTAAGAATCTATGAGTATTTATATGGCTGTGTTAGACATCATCCACAACAACGTATTTTGGGAATGCATGTTATGACAAAATTACAGATCAATTTCGCTATTCTCAATTCGCTCGAGCAGTTTCCCCAGGAACTCTAAGGTAAACTGCTACAGAGCATAAAGTAACCGATCAATCCCGATGACATCAAGCAAACGGTACAAAACCTGCTGTGGATGCACCAAATTGTCGGCTAAAGAAAGCACCAGTACCCTACCCTACTCCTGGGAGTCAACATGTCACCGACACTCATCACCGAACGCGGCTACCGTATTGTGATGTATCTCAACGACCACGAGCCCGCACACGTTCATGTCAAGAAGGCTGGTCATGAGGCTCGTGTTCAGCTCTCGCCGGTTCACCTGATGGATAATTGGGGATACAATAACCGTGAGATCAACGTGATACTGGAAATCGTTGAGAAGTATCAGGATGTACTTTTAGAAGCGTGGGTGCGGTTTTTTCCGGATGAAGATGATGAATAAATCAAACGAGTATGCCACCAGCCAACCAGTCTCAGTCACAATCACCGACGACAAAGTGACGGTTATCCTGGCTGATGGTCGGGAAATCAGCAATCCCTTGAAGTGGTTTCCTTGGCTGGCTGAGGCAACATCAGAACAGCAGGCAAATTACGAATTGTGGCCGTTCAGCGTAGATTGGCCGGATTTAGATAATGGGCTTGATGTCGAGGGCATGCTACGCGGTATCCAACCCAAGTCCCCTGTCAGCACTTTGTAGTTTTATCGCCTACCCTACACTCCAATCGTAATTACGATTGGAGCTTGGACATCTCTACACTCAATCGAAGGATTTCAGCTTGTGCAGCTTGAAGTTGCTGCTTTAGAAGTTCATTCTGACCAGCAGTTTTGTCCCTCTCGGTCCTCAGTTGACTGATCGCTTCTTCCAGATCGAGAATTCGTTGCTGCATCGCAACCATCGTGCCACTTGCAGGAACTGCAGGCAAAAATTCAATCTCTTCTGGAGTATCCCCACGCTGGCCCGCCTCCAACGCCGCGATGATCTCTTCTGTTCTTAGCCCTCTGTCCTTCGCCTCGTATACCAGCTCAAACACCCGAATGTCAGCTTCAGTGAACCTCCGCTGCGAGCCGCGCGGCGGATTTGCCATAGGAGAAAGAAAACGCTCGAACAGATCACTCCAGTTCGCAATAGTCTGGCGTGAAACACCATACTTTCTAGTCAAATCCTGTGTCGTATACATGCAAGCAGTTTACCTCAAAATGTCAAATTAGCGCTAATTTGACATTAAGTCAGTTTTCAAAACGACTATAAAAGATACTCATCACTTGCGCTTTTGTCCAAAATAGACCAATATTATACATAGTGCAAGTTGCACTTAGTGCAAAGGAAGCAAAATGGCGCGTTTTAGATTCAACTTCTGGCTCGACTGCAACAAAGACAGTGAACTGCTGCTGGCCGATGAAATCGACCAGCTCAAACGACAGCGTTCCTTCACCGCCGCCATCCGCGATGGCTTACGCCTGATCATCGACTTGAGGGCAGGGCGGTTGGATGTCCTGTTCGACCTCTTCCCCTGGGTCCGTGCTGAGTTCTTGGAATACATTCAGAGTCAGACCCCGCCACCCACCGACCTCAAACAGCAGCTCCAGCGTCTGGAGAAACTCCTGCTGGAGCAGGGTAATCAACCTATTGCTATACCCGCTGGACCCAAAGCGCTTCAACCGGTCAACGGGGTAGGCCCAAAACCACTGCAGACCACAGCCATCCCATTACCAGAGGATGATGACGAGGATATTCCATTGAAAATCAACAAGGACACACGCAAAATCAATATCGCGGACAACTTCCTCAAATCCGCCATGGCATTACAAGCAATGGATTCGCAAAAACCGTAAAAGATTTACAACTCAGTTGCGCCGGGGTAAACAGCGCGCTATACTCATCAGCAGTGGTGTCTATAAAAGAGAAAGCGGACTGTGAAGTCCGCCCCAATTAGTAGGAGATATTCCTCCCGTGTTTGGCAGCACAAGGAATAACCCCGTTGGTTTCTCTTTGCTGCTTACCATTATAACACAGTCCGACTCAGCCGTCACCAACATAGACCAGAATGTGGAAGAAACACTAAAGAACTAAAACAAACGAGGAAATGTAACACACTGTACAGGAGTCAATGAGCCTTCTCAATCGCCGCCAAGCTCAGAAGAAGGCTCTCACGCTCGCAAAAGGGACGCGATGGTGAGCGCCCAACTGCACAAATCATTATAACGCAGTTTTTCACACTCACCAAGCCATTCCCCCGCGAGCGCCAGGGGGAGATCGTGATTTTTAACACAGCGTTAAACCAACTGACTGCACAATCCAGCGGTGACGGCCACCATCAGTCCCTCACGATCCCCTGTGACTCCCAGCCAGCAGGGCAGAGTGCAGCATGACCCTGCTCACCACCGTCCTCACACTCATCCAGCAGCTCAACTGCTCGGTGCTGCCTCTCCACGGCAAAAAACCCCTGGGACCATGGAAGCACCTGACCCAGCGAAAACCAACCCCCCAGGAACTCGAGTCCTGGTTTACCAACCCCAACATCACCAGCTACGGCATTCTCCTGGGGACCATCTCCAGTCACCTCATCGGCCTCGACTTTGACTCCGAAACTCACTACCAAGACTTCCAGGCATACTTCCCACAACTATCTCAGAGCTTCACCGTCCGCTCGCGCCGTGGCTACCACATCTACCTGCGTACCGAGCACAACGTCCGCACGCAACGATTCCCGTACGGCGAACTCCTGGGCAAGCACAGCTACCTCGTCGGCCCTGGCTCCCAGATCCACACCGCTGAAGAGGTCTCCACCTATACCATCCAAAACAACAGTAAAGTCCAACAAATCAATCAAAAACAACTTCAGGCAGTCATCACCTGGCTCGGTGGAGCGAGCAGGGCAGTCACCCCACTTGCTATCGCTACCCACCAGCAGCAGACTCTTACCCAGCTCGCCCAGCACTACCAGCAGACAGCCGCCAATGGCCGCAATCACGCCCTCTATACCACCGCCCTCCGTGCTCGCCACGCAGGCTGGTCCCTCGACCAGATCAGCCCCACGCTCACTACTTTACATATCACCACACCACCACCAGGACCACACCTGCCTGAGACACCCCAGCAGCGCCAGCAGGAGGCCACCCGCACTCTCCACAGCGCTTATAGTCACGCTAGAAATACCAGCAGCATCGTAGACCAGGGGATTATTCCCACTAACGTCCACGAAGCCCTCCTACAGCGCTTCCATGGCTCCACCATCCCTGGACGCCTGCTCGAGGCCCTCTACCGCTCTCCATACAAGCCAGGGGATACCATCACCCAAGCTCAAGCCCGCAGTCTCGGCGCACGCTTCCATATTGCCGACCAGTCCATCCGCGCCTGTTTCTCTGGCCGGTTCAGCACGCTCAATCCGCAGGGCGATCGCCTCTTTACCCCTACCACACAAACCCCCTGTAGGGACTATGACAAAACAACCACTAATTCGGTCGGCAGCCCGCCTGCCGCTTACTACCGCATCCCCAGCATTGACGAACTGTGTCAGGCGCTGGGCGTCGAAGCCCAGTCCTCTGACCGCCTCCGCGATGCCGATCTGTGCTCGGCCAAAGCCTTCCGTATGGCCCTCCATCGCGCGCTCATCGACCGTGTTCAGCCCGAGCAGTCCTGCCGCTGGCATGCCGACCGTCTGGCCGTCTCACCCCGCACCATTCACCGCTACAATGCTGCTTTAGGTGTCCACAGCGTGCCGATTTACGCCTATACCCCGCTTTCCTGGGG
>JAIOHN010000537.1 GCA_019912985.1 Anaerolineae bacterium
GGCCAGTGCTTCGCCGCCTTCGCGATTGAGATCCACGAGCACTACCTGCGCACCTGCTGCGGATAGCCGCCGCGCGCAGGCCGCGCCTAATCCCGATGCCCCGCCCGTAATCAATGCGGTTTTTCCCTGCAAGTTCATCAGTTTTCTCCGTTCTCTTGCTGGTCTTGTGGCACACGATTTTTAGCCGCCAGGAAATCGCGATGCGACACTTTTAACAGCACCGACAGCTTGCGGATGGTCTCAATCTCCATGTCAGTTGCCATGTGATCTGCTGTGGCAATGGCGAACAGCACATCCATAAAACTGACACATTCTTCGTAGGTGCATGATTTCTGAAATTCACGCGCCGTGCGAAAGTAATCCAGGTCATCGGCTTCGGTGGCAACCTGCGCCACCAGTTCGGCCTCCTCGGGTGCGATATGCCAGTGCGTTTGCAGCGCGTCACTCATGACCGCCTGTTCTGCCGTGTTAATGCCACCTTCGATGCGGGCGACTCGCGCCATCAATGCCCCGGCCATGCCCAGCTTGCGCAGTTTTTCGTCGGGAATATTCAGGGTTAAGTTCTGTTCTTCGCGCTGGCGGCGGCTGATTTCATAGTAGACACGATTTTTCACATAGTCATCAAAAAACTGCTCGCGGTTCGGAGCCTGGCTCAACGCCTGCTGGCGGCGGTCCGTCAGCACATCCATAAACCGATTGAGTGCACCAACCAGCCCCACCTCCGCTGCTTCAACCACCCGCCGCACTTTTTGAACAGCCGCCTGTTCTTCTGGTGATACCGCACCGTCTGCGGCGATTAATTGATCAAGCGCATGGAGGACAAGCTGGCGATCCGCCTGAGTGTGGACACGCTGCTGAAGCTCGTTGACCAGCCGGGCGCGTTCGGCATCATGAACCGGTGCTTCCATATACATATCCAGTTCCGCCCACTGCAGGGCGGTAAGGTTGGGGAGCAGGAACAATACATCCTTGAGTTGATTGATCTCTTCTGGCGTGAGCTGACCATCCGCCCAACCAATGGCAATCATGACCTTGCCCAAAGTCATCATCAGATTTGCGTCTGTCATACCTTCTTCCCCATCCGGTCAACGACAAAATCGAGCGCCACAAAATAAGAGTCGCCGATGCCCAGCAGCTTCCACATTTGCGAACGCCCATGCTCGTCCACGCTGTCTCGTTCTGCTTCGGCAGCTTCCAGGCTTCCCGTCATGCCATGATGTTCCAACACGCGCACCATACGTTCAGCTGCTGTACGTGGAAAAGTCCCCAATCGGCCTTCCTCTGCTTGCAGCAGCTCATAGAGGGGGCGCTCACGATTAAGATCACCCGCCAGTTCGCGCCAGGGACCGAACGTGCTGGCATAAGCCTGGCTGACATCCAACACCAGTTCACTAAGATTCTCTGCCGTACCGCTGAAATGGACATCCAGCTTTGGGTCGTTATGATGCAGCAGGATCGGATGCTCGGCAGTGAAAAACAGGCTGCCGAACAAGCCCAGACTCAAGCGATGTTCGCGCACACTCAGGACGCGGATCACATAACCGCCAGGACGCTCGCGCAGTCCCTGGACGCTCTCATCATATTGTGCGGTCTGGATAATGAGTTGAAGTTCGTTCGGCACGCCGCCCATCTGGGCCAGCAGCAGCACGCCCACATCATTGGGGGCTTTTAAGTCATTCAGTAGATTTTCGCGTTCTGGCATACGATCTCTCTAAATGTGGATAGGTCAATCACTATCAACAAGCTTGTCGTTCAGGCTTTCAGATGGTTGCCCATGAAACCTGGTGCAGGATGACCGACAGTATCCATATCAGCCAGCATGGCAGTGACATCATAATCAATAGCGCGCAGGTCGATACTCACGTCGCCATTTTCAAAGGTGAACAGGCCCCACTGCGCTTTGCCGGGCATATCAAACGACATGCCCACACTGCCCACATTCACCACGTGCCACTGGCCCAGGTCGCGATCCATCTGAACATGGATGTGTCCGCCAATCCCAAGACGACCTTCACGGTCGAGCAGGGCATCGAGGGCTTCTTCTTCGGCGGTATCGGGTTTGAGGAACCCTTCATCATCGCCAGGGATGGCATGATAGCCGATGACGTAACCATAGTCTTCAACCTCAAGACCGAGTTCGCGCCCATTGATCTTCGCCAACTGCTCGTAATCCTCAAAGCTGATCTGGCCGACTGCCCAATTCAGGCTGGTATCGCGGGCCTGCCAGCTGTCTTTCAACTTGAGAAATGCTTCCTGATCTTTGGCGGCAGGGGATTTGAGCCGGGTGCCATCCACCAGATAGCGGTCGGTGTTGCCACCAATTACCTGGCATTTTTCCTTGCC
>JAIOHN010000538.1 GCA_019912985.1 Anaerolineae bacterium
GGGCCATACACTGGCTCTTGCGTCTTGGGGTCAAATTTCGACATCCGAAGGAAAAGGCCAGTTTGCTTCTGGCGAACAACCAGGATTGGTTTCGCGCCGTCAGCATTGAAAAGAGTATTCATCACCGTTCCTTTCCCAGGTTAGTCCAAGGTGGTGACTTCGGTCTTTGTCATATAGCCCAGATACGCCAATCCGATGAGAACGGCAGACGCACGATTCGGGATGCTGGCAGCTTCCTTGGCTCTCTCAATTCGGGGCACGGTCACAAGTTGCTCCGGATAACCCATATAGGTGCAGGCATGTCCCATACGCGGGCCATCTTGGTAGTTGAATGACAGCGCATACCAATGCAGCTTTTCGCTCATCGCAGTCTTTTCCAGGTTATTTGGTGGCGCCACACGAGACCCGCATCCACGGTCGCCCGGATTTCCAGCCCAGGTCATCCCACGGACGGTTGTAGGTGCGTCCGGTATTTTCGTTCACCATGTGGGCGACGCCGCGCTCAATTCGCATGACGCGATGTGGCACACCCCGCGAGTTGTTCCACACATCGCCAGGGCGGAACCGGTCCGCATCAGGCACGGTTGCCTGGTTGGTGGTCATGACGCCAATTCTTGTAATGCAGCCAAGCCCAGCTTAGACGCGATGGACTGGCACTCCCAGCACACGACACCACTCGCCGCCTGACCTTCCAGGTTGGCTTTGAGGGAGCGCCGCGTCGCCCGCCCCGTAGCGCTACCCTCGGCAACGTGCCGCAGCTCCTTAGCGGTCAGCTTTTTCGCCCACTTCGGTTTCTTGGCCATTCGGACCTCTTAATTGGAATCTATGCAGCCAGTATATATACTCGATGAGTATATGTCAAGTTCTCTTCTTTGCCCCGAGAATCTCCCGCACCAACACCCACACCGTATCGGGCATCGAGCGGAAGCCTTTCGAGTCCGGCGGCAACAGCCAGTTGTCGAGAGCGCGCTTCTGGGCGCCGATACGGGCCGCGAATTCTTGTCGGGTCATACCGAGCTTGTGCATGGCATTACGGAGAAAGTCTTGCTGAGCTTGGGACTTGGCCATTCTGGGTTGAGAAGTAGAAGTTTGTCTGCGACCACTATACTCACGGAGTAGTGGTAGTGCAATGTTTTGGGATAGCAATACTCACGACACCACGTACGGCCGGTTCACGAGGTCGGCGATCTCGGGCCCCTTGTAGTAGGGCTTGATCCAGGTTAGTTTTCTCTCAGCAAGATCTGGCCCGCAGGGCTGATTGCGCCAATGGCCACGGACAATGAAGCGCTTGGCGTACTCTAGTGTCCCCCGGCTCAACATCGGGCCCGTCTCCTGGGGCTCGCCTTTGCGCACGTAGATCGGAGGCACGGAATCGCCTACTGATGCGTAGTCAAGTTCTGACTCTTTCCTGGCCTCCTGCCGAGCCTTCTTCGCCTTGACGTTTGATCTGATAGCCTGAACTCTCGCCAAAGCGGTCGCACGCCCGGAGAAGCGTTGAACCACATCAGGATCGCTTGACCCTAGATAGAGCACAGCATTCAAGACAAGTCGGAACAAAGCCAGCCCGTCTGTATAGAACTCCTCGTCTGTTACGGGGCTGGCGTAACCGTCAATGCTTGCGCGGAATCCTTCGCGTCGTCCTTCCTCAAGCTGCTCCCACTCGGTACGAAGGGCATCGTCGAGTTTCCACCCAACTCGAATGGCGACTTCCCGCTTGAGTCCAACAACCCAATGTTTCTCGCGCCAGTGCGACACATTCATCATGATGCGCCGGCCGCTATCAAGGTCTCCTCTATCGGCGAGCGAAGTCACGAACACGAAAAGCGGATAGCGGTAGGCATTCGGTTCGGGCTTCTGCTGACAGGCTTGGTAAGCTGCATCAATGGCGCTTGGCGAGCAAAACACGAAGAGGCTGCTATCAAACGGTGGCCGCACCAACTCCGCATCGATATTGATCTCCGTGGCGAGTAAATGGTCTGTCAGATTGTTGCTGAAGTAGAAGGTCTTTTTGCCCCCCCACTCGAAATTAAGGAGGGCGTGATAATCCAGATTCAGCGCCTCAAGGAGCATACGGAACTGTGGCGTTCCCTTCGTGCTTGCAATCACGTCGTCAAGTGGGCAGCCAGACGATGCCGCTATGCTTTCGAAGAACTGCTGAGTGAGTGCAGTCATGCATGGGGTATACACTTGGCTATTGATATCATCGACCGAGGACACCGCACCCTGCCACCCAATCTCGCGCAGATGCTCAATCTCTTGGGTGAGGTAATCCCACAACGCCGGACGAATCTTCTTGACATGGTCGTAATGCGTGAGAGGTAGCTTTGCGCCGGCGTTCATCAGATAGCCCTCGCCACGATGGCGCCCAGGCGCACCGGATCCGCTTCCACCATTCGCTTCACGGCCGTCAGCGACTGTACGCCGAGAAGCACCTGGATGTGTCGCGGGTCGTAGCCCTTGCGATGCAACCTGACGCCGAAGGTGCGTCGGGCCGACAACGCCGAGCCCGCCTCGATGCCCGCCTGGGTGTGAAGGCGCCGAAGGATTTGGGTCAGCGACTCGCAGGAGTAGCTCTCCTTGCCAGCAGGGGTAACTCGGCGTGTGAAGGTGAAAGGCTTGCCATCCACCGCCAGAAAGAGCGGGGATGCCGGGTCGAGTCCCCGATATTGAGTGGGTTCGCCCAAGCCGTACCCGTACCGCGCCCGCGTTACCAGGTAGTCATCCAGCGCTGCCACAACGCCCTTGTTGGACCAGTAGAGCGGCCTGACGATGCCGTTGAACGCCATATCGGCTCGAACTTCGGCCTCTACTCGCACCGAGCCATCGGCCGCCAGGTAGTCACCGACGGTCAGCTTGGCCAGCTCGATGGGCATCATCCCGGTGCCGTAGGCGACCCACAGCAGGGCTACATCGCGCTCCTTGCTCTGCCCGGTTACGGCCGCTACCTTGAGCGCGTGCCGGAACTCCGATTCCTCAATTACAGGGGCTTTCGCCATCTTGTAATACACGCCTTATTGATACTGTTACAATACATTATTCCAATTGGCAGTAAAAAAGTCAATGATTTGGCCTGCGAAGCCCGTAATTGTTGGCATCCTCGGAAAGACGGACGGGAGGATGTGCCGGCCGGTCTACTAATTTGCACAGGGATTACCAAGAGATTGGTAGACGCCTTGCAAGCAGACTTTCAGCGTTCGACACACTTTGAAAATCTGTGGCTGGCTTCATTCAAAGCGCCAGGCGTAGACGTGGAAACGCCCACCGCAGGAATGTCCTGGGTGGGCGTCGTTTTGAGAATGCGGGTGACTAGGCCAGCCCGACTTCCTTCGCCATGGCACAGGTCGGCCGAACCGACTTATTCACCTTCCAGCCCTTCGGCTTGTCCCGCAGCGATCCGACAAACGTCGTGCGCTCGGTAAAGCCTGTGGCCGGATTCTTGCGGACCAAGGTATGGACCTGGTCGCTTACGAGGGCTCTCGCGCTCATCTGCTTTCCTCCTTGTCGGTCGGCATAAAACTGGCCAACCAGTCCTTGTACTCACGGGTCCCGTGCTTCTTCAGCCACGCCTGATGCCCTTCCATTTCGGCAGTGGAATTGAAGCCAAGGGCTTCCGCCTGGTTAAATCGGGCAACTGCTGCCAGAATTTTGTCGCCAATCGGCATCCGATGCAACTCGGGTGCGCAGGTAAGGCAACCTTGCAGCAGCGAGACTAGCTCGTGCTCTGTAGCCATCTTCTGGCCTCCTATTGGTTGAGTGCGTCACATGGACAATCGTAACGCACTATTTCTCAGTCAACCGAATGGTATTGCCTTCGGGGTTTGACCTGCGACTACTGGTACGTAGACCAGCAGTTCCATTTCAATCCCCTTGAGCTCCCAAATGTTGTCACGGATATGAATCGCCGCTTGCGCCTCTGCGATGGTGATGACGTGCCGGCCAGTCGTTCCTTGGTAGTGTGCCAAAACCTCGCCACCACTTGGCTGGATCCAGCCTTCGCTAGGCCCTTCATGCACGGCCCTGAGCAATTCCATATCTTCTACCCAGAAGAAATGCGGTTGAGGCGGGATGGGTTGGCTACCACTGTATTGCATCGCCACCGGCATAATGCCGTCGACTTGATTGTTTGCCAGATAGGCAATCAGATTATCCTTCACAGGAATCTCCTTAACCGGGGAGCCGGTTGCTCGGCGCCCTCATAATCGCCAGGCCCAGGTCTTCCAGCACCTGTTTGTATTTGGCGATCTGGTTGAACCACATGCTCCTGTAGTCCTCGTTTGTAAGACTTCCGGCATACGCCTCGATGCCCGGCATCGAATCCGCCAAGAACTCGGCAGCCGCCTCCAACTTCACCATGCGGTTGCCCGTGTCGGCGAAGAGGTGCGCGTGCTGGCGGTTGGTGACGAACGCAAACTCCTTCGTCCCATCCTCGTTGTCGATTGTGTAGCCGCCACGATGCTGGGCAACATTCACCTTGAATTGCTCTTGAGCCATATTGCGGTCTCCTTGAAATTACCCAAAGGAAAGTCCGCCCCCGAGGGAGCCGAACTATTCCCTCTGGTGCTTGATTGGTGGATCGTCCAGGTTTCTGGCCGATTTGGAATTGCCTCCTAAATGCTGAACCTGCCCCTATAAGTCAGGTTTTCGCGTTCAAGAAGATTTGCTGCGACACGGCCTGATAAAAGGCGTGTCTGGTGAAATGCTGGCTACTCCAGCTGATCTGACGTCCAAAATGGACGCGACAGAAAGCGATACAGCGCTGCAGGCGCGAGAACGCACGCGCAGGGCGGTATAGCTTTCGGCGTTACTTCTGGAGGCACTGCTTGGGAATGCTGTCTTGTTTCCGGTGTCGCACAGCTACGACGCCTGAATCCTACCCCTGCCACACTGAAGCTGTCAACCGGCCGGGAACGAGGGGCTGCCCGCTACGCTGCGGATAAAAGGAGCGGCCGTGCTATCCAGCCGCCCCCTTCTCCTCAATTCCTCGCCCTCGAGTGCGAGGGCAGCCGGGACGCGAGGTAGACCATCTGGTCGAAGAGGATATTCCGGCCGCTCAACAAGAAGGTCTCACTACGACATGGGGCATAGGGCACATAGACGAGTTCATACCCCGCTTCGC
>JAIOHN010000059.1 GCA_019912985.1 Anaerolineae bacterium
TTACATTCGTTAACCTACGCGACGGTCTCGGCGGTGCATCACCCACTGCTACAGTGGCTATCCTCGATCATCTTTTGGCACACTTGAACTCCGATGCGCAATGGATCGCGGATACGCGAAAGCATATCGAGCGAGCAAACAATTCGCTCACCGAAAGCGTCATAGAAATCGTTACTCAATAACGGTGATGTTCTGACTCTTGATACCTGATCACTTGGTCGTTCCCGCGACAACCTCACTCAGTCTCTGTTGCGATAAAACAAAAGGTCCATCCTTTTGGGACAGACCATGTATTTGAGTGATTATTGTATTCATTCGGGAGCGACAGGCATGGATCGCTCATTGGGTGTATTGTCTGGATACCACACGATGGGGTATATCATACCCTACTCCACCGGCTCCCTATGTTTCAAGCTGTATGATCCAAGCGATTCCACTGCACTATCTGTATGGTGATGAAACGAAACAGTATCATCCACCCAGGGACCATCATATTCCTGTATCACCCTGGTCGACCGCGCAGGGAACGACATTGCATCCGCTCCGGGCATTTTGCGTTTAATCGTGACATCGGAGGCAATCCATGCAACTGCACCACTGGTACCTACGATGTTCGAATCCAGGGTGACACTGAACAACTCTGACCGTGTAAAGTCGCGCTCAATCTACGCACGAATCTCGTCCAGCCCGACTCGCTTCTCATCGGTACCCGTACCATATTTGCTCGGAGTTGCGACACTGCGTGCCAGCCTGGTTGTTGGTGCGGCGGTGGATGCCGTAAACAACGCTACAGAAGCGGGATTCAGGGCGGCTTACAGGATGCCCGTGGCATAAGCGCTTTGAAGCAAACCCAGGATCTGTATATATGAAATGAGCGGCGCTATGACGGAACATGCCTCGGAATAAGTGTTGAGCTCTTCCAAAATTGAGCCGTTTTGTTCCATGACAACTTTCCTTCTCGCTTGCTTCAAAAAGAATCTGACAACGATTAGGTCCCAGGTTGATACACATAATTCGGGCGCAGATAGGCAAGTTCAAAGCCTGTACGCAGCATATTGTGATAGGACGAGTTGGGGTTTTGCTGCGTCGTTTCACCGGTCTCAGTGCTAAACCAACGACATCCCAGATCCAGGCCATCCTGAATGCGTCGTGCCATGATCGCACCCTGTGCCCCACGACGACGATATTCAGGCAGAGTGACAGCATTCGCCAGCTCGCCAATTTCATCTTTCACAACTAGAAGACCGACGGCGGCGGGGACATTTCCGTCGTAGGCGACATATCCGTGAACGTCGGAATTCTCCACCATACTCTCCAAAACTGGTGCAAACGATTCAGGAAACCCGAAGCCACGAATACTAACGTCAGCAAAATGCGCGACATTGGCCTTGTCGACCCGTTCGATCCGCAGATCGGTTTCAATTTTCGGTGCAGGCTCGTTTCCCCGTAGCATCTTGGCGAGGCTGTAAGAAGGTTTGAAACCACGCATCAAAAGCCGATCAGCTAAATCAACCGGTTGAGCATGCGGGCTGACACAAATACTCCAGGGCACACCCAGCGGTCGATACAAAGCGGTAATCTCATCAATCATAGCGTCGGTGGCCGGCTGATGAATGCCCAAACCAATAATGCGGTTGAAGAAATCGGTCGGAAATGCCTTCGTGACTACAGCGGTCGCACCGCCGATTTCGCGCCAATATCCCCCAAATTGTTCGGCGACTTCCGACGTTACGTTATCCCAAAATCGAAACAGATTGGCTTCGGCGGTTTCCACGATTTCGGCGATTTCTTGCTGACTGAGTTCATCCGTTCTGGTTGTCATTATTTTTTCACTTTTCACGGCACTTCATGCGATCAGTCAAAGCAGGGATACAGGCGACCTGTACCCCAACCAAGCAAATTGTTTCATTGGACAGCATTTTTAGAAGGGGTTCCCCTCTGTTTGACTGGGTGCGGGAACGGACAGATGTGTTTGTTCCACGAGCCAACGACCATCATAGTTTTGTAAAACGCCGGTCATTCGGGCCGGAAACGCCATGGCCGGGCCATCTGGCATTTCAACGTTGATGGTGACATCACCCGCGATCCAGGCCACATTACCGCTCGTTCCGACGTGCGTCCAACCCAGATCGAATTTGATGGACGGTGATTGGGACGGATCGCGCTGCACACCTAAACGAAGCGCAGCCCGCCCTACCATTCTTTCATCAGCGTTGGTTCCATAGTTGACGAAGTCATCATGAGCGGGGAAATGTGCCAGAACGCGGTCGGCGTCCCCCGATTCGAATGCCTCTATCATCTCGTTCAAAGCACCGATGATCTCGCCTTCTTTACTCGTATTCATGGTGAAGCTCCTCATGTGTTTAATTTGATGGTGATTTCAGCATAGAGCAAATGAGGCACGCTGTCGTTCAGGTTAACCCTATAATCCAGGGTTCTGGCGAATTGTAGGGTTAACCCTGATGTCAATCAACAGGAGGCGTGAGGTCATTTTCTACTGCCCAGAGCGCGATTTGAGTCCGTGAACTCAAGTCCAATTTCGAGAGAATACGGGTGACATGGGCTTCAACTGTCTTGATCGTAATATGCAAATCATCGGCGATTTGCTGATTGCTTTTGCCGGAAGCTACTTCGCGGACAATGTCCAGCTCGCGGCGAGTTAAGTCGTGTTCGATGCGCTTGCCCGTCCGCTTCCGCTTGCCTGCCGGAATCATTTTGAGCGCAGTTTTTAGAAAGTTCTGCCGCCAATCAGCAGGGACAGTTTCAGCTAACAGAAGAACAGCAACCTGCGCCTGTTGAAAACAGTTTTCGGCGGCGATTTCATCACTCTGGGCGAGAATCTTTCCCATTAAAATATCGAGCTGCCACAGGATCGAGAAAATTCCGTTTTCCGTACAGATTTGTTTCGCATTTTCCAGTACATCGATTGCCTTTTCGCGCCGGTCGAGCATCATAAGCGCCTGAGCCATATACGGCACATGAAACACCCTGTGAGCAGCGCCATAAATGGTTTCTTCCTGGGTGGAAAACATATGTTCGATTTGCTCCCCGACTGCTATGACTTTTTCGGGCTGACCACGAGCGATTGCAAGTTCACTTTCGGCGGCGATGACCTCAAATTGTCGCCTTAACGACCTTGATTGTGATTGGGGGTCATTCAGCAAGGCATCGGCTTCGTCAAGCCGATGTCGGGCAACATAAATACTGGCCTGCAGGCCAACTGCGCGATATGCAAATATCTGTGAACCTGCTTGCTCAGCCAGCAGCGTCCCCGATTTTGCATGTTCAGCTGCCTTTTCGAGATCGAAAAGTGCCAGATAGATCAGACCGGCTCTTAGATGAGCGGCAGCCAGCCATTGGGTATGATCGATCGCCTGTGCCAGATCAATCGCACGTTCCACATACGAAAGGCCCTGGCTGAACTCGCCATATATAGCATAGAGGTTAGCCGCACAGACGTAAGTGTAGGCTTCGGCGCTGTACAGGCCAATGTGCCGGGCAATTTCAATTGCTTCGAGGATCATACCGATATTGATCGTCATCAGACCTAAATCTGCCAGCGAAGAGATCAATGTTTGACGATGATCCAATTTGCGCTGGAGTTCGATAGCGCGATGCAGATAAATTTCAGCTTTCTTTAATTGCAGCATATTGGACGCGGCCATTCCCAATAATTCGAAGGTTTCCGCTTTGCCGGACAAATCGTCTATAGCATCAAAAATCGACAGCGCTTCCTCGTAGCGGGCCAGGGCTGATTCAGATTGCCCAGTATTCAGATACCAGTTGCCCAGCCGATTGAGACTGAAAGCAATTTTGGCAGCGTCACCCACCTGCTGTGCAACGTGCAAAGCGCGCTCGCAGTAATCTTTGACAGGTGCATAGTCCCGCGCCGCCCACAGCATCGCCAACGCCAGCAGCGTCTGCCATGCTGCCTCTTGATTCTGCGATACTTCCGCTATTCGCAGTGCGGTTTGATAATCCTCATCGGCGGATTGAAATTTGCCGAGACTGCCGAAGACTTTTCCGCGTTCAATGTGTAAATCCCAGATATCACCTTTATCAAGCTGTTGAGCCGCCTCAATGGCATGATTGAAGTGCTCTAGAGCTGCTCGTGGCGAATGCAGTGACAGGGCGTATTTTCCGGCCAGAATGCCATACTCAAGGGCGGATTCCCATGCTTCGGATTGATAACTATGATAGGACAAATCAGCCAGATAGTGATGGGTGTCGGCATCTAACTGCTTAAAATGTTGTAATAGTTTTTGATGGATAATCTGCCGTTCCCAGATTAACATGCTGGTGTAGATGCCCTGTCGCAGCAGGGCGTGACGGAATGCAAATCGATCACGGGAAACTTCTTCGAAAAAACGCAGATCGATTAGTCTTTTTATCAACCGCAGCAGCGACATGTCATCAAAGTCCCCGAGTTGCTGTAAGATGCTCAGGTCAAACTCACGACCGGCTACAGCCGCATATCGAAGCACCTCTTTTTCATTGCTCTCTAACTGGTCTAATTGTTTCTGAATAGTTTGCGTAATAGACTGTGGAATTTGGACCACCCCAGTTGCACTCGTGACAATCCAACTCCCATTGACGAGATTGATTTGTCTATTTTGTTGCAGCATATACAGAATTTGCCCGACATAAAGTGGATTACCCTGTGCTAGCGTGTCGATCGTCTCCAGTAAATTTGGATGAATGGGTTCGTTGCTTTGTAGAACGGCGTGGGTCAGACGCTCTGTTTCGGCCCGCGTCAACGGATTTAAGCGGATTGAATGTCCATTATTCGCACGCTGAATATAATCTTGAAGCGTGGTAACCTCGTTGTTGCTTTCCACCGGACGATTGCTCAGAGCCACCATGATCGGCAGGCTGCGGATTCGCCGGGTAAGCGTCCGAAAGAACTCCATGCTGGTGGCATCAGACCAATGAACATCTTCAAAAATGAGTAGCAAGCCAGTTGCAGACAGTTGTTGATAGATGCGTACGAGAACTTCAAACAACCGGTGTTTTTCAGCTTCGGGTTCGAGCGCAGCATGTGCGGGTTGCGTTTCAAGGCGCTGCGCCAATTCAGGCAACAACCGGACAATGTCTGATTGAAATGGGGAAACGATGCGACGCACGTCCTCTGAAGAGGCCGTTGAAAAATGACTACGAAGTCCATCGACAATGGGCGCATATGGGAAATCCTGATCCTGTTCCACGCATTCGCCACGAACGACTTCAAATCCGTTCTGCTTTGCGAGTTGCGCCAACGACGCTAGCAGCCGGGTTTTCCCGATCCCCGCTTCGCCAGTAATCAAAAAAACCTGACCATGCGCCCGTTCCGCTTTTTTTAGCAGTGCATTCAGGTGATCCACTTCCTCTGACCTGCCAATCAGAAGAGGTGAATTCTGTGACATGTTCATGATATTCTTTGCCCTGCGGTTTAATGAGTGAAGACCTCGCTATGATTGTACATGCGAGATAAGCTACATGCATTCTGTATTGGGAACACGCGTATGGCACGCAATCTATCGTCCAGATCGGTCAAGGTTCATCTGCCGTGTGCAATCACCGCACTGACTGGTTCGGAATAGCTTGACCTCAGCGGAGACGCGAAAAAAGCGGCGCATCAGGATACACCGCTGTACTGGCTGAGGCTACCTACGCCTTCAGAACAGTATTTGTTCGGTTTCCGGTGCACTTGTGGTTTGGCTTGGTTTTGAGACAATGCAGCGACTTGCTTCAAGCTAGCCAAATTGGTGACAAGTTGTTTGGCCTCGGCTAGATTATTGTGTAGGCGGTATATATAGAAGTCATTTCAAAATTCGGTCAATACACCAGAGAATAATGACAAGCAGACAAAACGAGCGATAGAGATGCAGATGGCGGTCATAACGCACCACCAAGCGCCGACAGTTGTCCATCCAACTGAAGCAACGTTCGATTTTCCAACGCTGGCGGTAGCCCTCGCCAACGCGGATGGGACGACCGCGCTTGGGTTTAGCATCCTTGCGCCGGACAAAGGTCGGAATAGTGGGCTTGATGCCACGCTGACGCAAGGCGGGATGGTAAAATAGATAACAACGATATGTAAAAGGCAATCTCATCAAGTCAGAGTCCCCGAAGCAACAGCTTGCCAGCTCATCCCGCCTGATTGGCCGTGAACATGAACTTCAGGAAATTACGAATCTGTTGATGCAGCCAGGGTGCCGTTTGCTGACGCTGACCGGCCTGGGCGGTATCGGTAAAACTCAACTGGCGCTGCACGCCGCAGATCGAGTGCTGCCCAACTTTTCCAACGGGATCTATTGCGTTGACTTATCGGCCACGCAAGCATCCCCACCACTTGCGCTGACAATGAGTGACGCCATCGGGTTCAGCTTATCTGGACAAGCGCCTCCCAAGGAACAGTTGTGGCGTTATCTTCAATCCAAACAATGTCTGCTGCTTCTGGATAATTTTGAGCATTTGCTGGAGCGTGCCGCTTTTCTTTCCCGACTGTTGCATCAGGCATCACAGCTTAAACTCCTGGTAACTTCACGTGAGGCACTCAATTTGCAGGAGGAGTGGCTGTACCCGGTTCGCGGGCTGACTTTTCCCGAAAGCCCTGAAGCAGATAATGTTGCGGCGTGCCCTGCGGTCCAACTTTTTGTGGAGTGCGCCCGGCATAGACGACCGGATTTCTCGCTGACCAACGAAGCAACCGGTGTCGTGCAGATCTGTCAGCTTGTGGAAGGGATGCCACTGGCGATTGAGATGGCGGCGGCATGGGTGAAAACGATGCGCTGTACGACGATTGCGAGCGAAATTCAGGATAATATGCATTTTCTGGCATCGACCTTGCGCAACTTGCCAGAGCGTCACCGCAGCATGGCAGCGGTTTTTGAACAATCGTGGAATCGGCTATCTGAACGGCAACAGCGTGTCTTCGGTCGATTGTCGGTATTTCGTGGGGGCTTTCGGTGCGAGGCGGCAGAGCAGGTTGCGGGCGCTTCCATTGCGATTCTCACGGCGCTGTTCGATAAACCGCTGCTGCGCTGGGAAGCGAACGGACGTTACCAGATCCATGAACTTCTGCGGCAGTATGGTGAAGCCAAGCTGGAACCGGAATCCAGGGCCACAGACGAGCTACACAGCGCCTATTTCGTCGACTATCTGTATGCCCGATTGCAGGCAATGCATAGTAAACGCCAGCTTGAAGCAAGCGCAGAGATTGAGACCGAACTCGACAATATTCGCAAAGCCTGGGATTGGATTGTGGACACGGGCAATGCCACAGCGATACAAAAGGCTGAACAAAGCCTGTACCTGTTTTATCTGTTTCAAAGCCGTTATCAGGAAGGCATAGTCGCATTTGAACATGCGGTGCGCAGTCTGGACAGGCTGCAACCGGGCCGCCAGCGTGACCAGCACCTGTACCAGCGCCTGGTTACGCTGGGATGGCTGCACATTCGCCTCGGACACCTTGAAGCTGCTGAACACGTACTTGAGCGCAGTCAGCGACTCGATGCCCATGTTGACATACCGCCAACTGGCATGGCAACCCATCCGCTGATTCCGCTGGCTGTCATTGCCGTTATTAAAGGTAACTATGCACGGGCGGTCGAAACTGGAAACAACGTCCGCCGCTACAGTGAATCCGTTGGCGATCAAGGCAATCTGATGTTCGCGCACTATGTATTAACCAGTGCTACGCTCACATAGGGCAAGCCTTTGCAGGCGCAGGAACACATCCAACGGGCTTATAACATGGTTCAGCAGCAAGAAAATAGCTGGTTCATGGCTTAAATGGGCAATGTAGCGCGTGCCCTGAATGATAATGAATCCGCCAAACAGCGTTATCTGACAAGTTTTGAACTGCGCGAAGCCTTTCATGATCGGGAAGGGATGGCGGTGGCGCTCAGCCATCTGGGCGAAATCGCCCTGCTTGAGCAGGACTATCGGGAGGCGAGCAAGCTCTTTCAACAGAGTCTCGCGTTTTACGAAGATCTGGGAGACAAAGGTGGGCTAACCCGAGCGCTGCAGGGCCTGGGCAGCGCCACCTGCGGCCTCGGCGAGTATCAGGCTGCGGGGCCGATACTTTCATCAGGCACTCGAAACTGCTGCCAACGCATCGATGGTTTCCATGATGCTCGATGTGCTCGTCGGCATTGCCAACCTGCTACTGCAAATTGAAGCTCATGACAAAGCTGCCGAGATATTAGCATTTGTTCGGCGTCATCCGGCCACGAGCCAGAAAATTGATGAAGATTACCCGAGAGGAGTTTAGCAATATGCGTATCCAACGAAAGATCATCTTGCTCATCTTATGCTGCGTGCTCACCCTAAGCGTTAGCCTGGCCGTCAACGCACAACCGCAGTCCGGTAACCTCGACGTGACCCTACTGGTTTCAGGGCTGGATGGCGGCTCAGGCAGCACGATCGGTCCTGACGGAGCGCTGTATATCCCTGAAAACGATACGGGCAGAATCTCACGGGTTGATCCGGTGACGGGGGATGTGACCATGTTCGCCAGTGGTCTCCCGCAGGTGATCACCGACAACGGTGTCGGCGGAATTATGGACCTGGCCTTCATGAATGATACGGCCTACGCGCTGGTCACGCTCGTTGGCGAAGATGTCGGCGGCACTGATGTGGCGGGTATCTATCGTATTGACGACGAAGGCAGTTTTACTGTTATCGCAGATATCGGACAGTATTCCATAGACAACCCGCCTGAGCCTAACTTCTTCGTCCCAAGCGGCGCCCAGTATTCAATGGCCGTGTATGGTAGCGATTTTCAGGTCGCTGACGGTCAGCACAACCGCGTGTTACGGGTCACTCTCGACGGTGATATTTCGGAGGTGATTGCGTTCGACAATGTTGTTCCGACCGGGCTAGAGGTATCAGCGTCCAGCAGCACTATCTACATGACCGAGGCAGGTCCTGTGCCGCACCTTGCTGAGAATGGCAAAGTCATGGCATTCGAGCCGGGATCATCGGCTACGGAGATCGCGTCTGGCGCACGCCTGCTGGTGGATGTGGAATATGGCTGCTGTGGCACGTTGTATGCCCTTGCACAGGGTGAATTTTCGGAGGGCAACGCAGAGGGTTCACCGGCAGATCCGAATACCGGGTCAATGGTGAAGGTGAACGCAGACGGGACTTTTAGTGTCCTCGTGGATGGGCTGAATCAGCCGACATCGTTTGAGACGATAGGAAATACCGCTTACGTGATCACGCTGAACGGCGAGATATGGAAAATCGATGGCGTATCTGCCTGACCCGTTGAGGCATCGCGAAAGATCTAAACCTCGTTTTCTATCTTTCGCCAGATACCGATTGGTCACAATTTTGATAAGGTAAGTCACTAAGCATTTGCTTCATAAGGACAAACAGAATCTATCAGGAGGTGTACAATGCAACAGGCAATCGAAAAGACAGTTGTTAACGGTCTGAGCCAGGACGTCCTAGGTGGACTCATTAGCTTACTCAAAGATAATCCGCCCTGTCGAACACCCAGTGGCAGGATGGCGCGCGGGTGTTTACCCACTTAGGTGATTATAAGATTGATGGACAAATGCAGCATCATGACGAGCGTCAGTTTGTAATGCTGGGTGACGAACCACTGGAACTCAGCGGGACGGATACGACACCGGGGCCGGTTGAAGCGCTGATGGTCGCGGTTGGTACCTGTATCGCAGCAACCACCAATGCGAACGCGGCGCTTATGGGGGTGAAGCTTAACCAATTGGAAGTTGCGCTTGAAAGTGTTGTGGATCTACATGGCATGTTCGGACTGGCGGACCATGTACGCCCCGGTATCGCTGAAATGCGCGCCAACATCAGGATTGCTGGTGAGGCGGACGCCGAGACGGTTCGTCAGATCGCCCAACAGGGTTTTCGTTCTTCGCCAGTACGCGATTCGGTTGACAATGATATGACGATCAAGTCGGATATTCAGGTCGTTGACTAAACCGACACAAAGCCAGGGGGCGGGATATTGCTTCCCCCTGGGTAAATCAACGGACACAGCTGCACAGTAGCTTGGGAGTATGTGATGTCACAAGAAGATGAGAAACAAATCCAGACCGCCGAGACGATCAAAATAATCAGACAGTTTAACGAAGCCTTCAATAAACAGGACCTTGTTGCAATCGTGGCAATCATGACTCCCGACTGCATCTTTGAGAACACATATCCAGCTCCCGATGGTAAACGCTACGTTGGACAGCAGGCCGTGCGGGCAGCATTCGGACAGTTCTTCAAGGAATCGCCGGATGCTGAGTTCATCACCGAGGAAATGTTTGCTTGTGGTGAACGTGGAGTCGTGCGATGGACTTATCACTGGTTTAAAGACCAACATGAGTCGGGTCATGTTCGGGGCGTTGATATTTTTCGTGTTCAAAACGGCAAAGTGGCCGAGAAACTATCTTACGTCAAAGGCTGATGTATCGACCTTGAGTGATAGTCTTGATCTCTAACCTTGCTCTATCACTTTAGTTTGATGACCCTTACCGAGGAATTCCTTACCCTGAACCTATCGTTCGTTTGAATTATGGGAAGGGATTCACATTGTGTCGTATGCACCCAAACACCCACAACCAATAGCGCAAACCGGGATCGGTGAAGCGGCATTGCGCGCATACGCTGCTGAGCTTCAAGGGCGTCTGATTCTGCCGGATGATGCAGGTTACGATCGGGCGCGACAGGTCTGGAACGGGATGATTGACCGCTACCCGGCACTGATCGCTCGCTGTGAAACCGTCGAAGATGTCTTTTGTCGGTCAAATTCGCATGCGAGCATGACATGCATGTTTTCGTGCGGGGCGGTGGTCATAATGTTGCCGGTCACGCCACGAATGATGGTGCGGCTTGTCGCGCTCAAGCGGCGCTATGATCCGGCCAATCTGTTTCGACTGAACCAGAATGTCCCGCCGGAAAACGCATAGTCTAATCAACAGCCAATCACCACCGGGACAAAGGGCAGTTGTCCCGGTGGTTGATCGCATATCGCAGAACATCAGTTTATACCCGACCAAATCGGCGTCATGTGGCGTGTGATATAATGAGTGCAGTCGGAACCAGATGAAGAAGGTGGTAGCCTGATGGATTTTTCTCTTCTGGCGACCAAACTGCGGATTCCGCCTCAACTGCATCGCGCCGTCCATCGCACCCAGCTCACCAACGTGATCGAAGGTGGTATCCCTCAATACAAGCTCATCCATATCACAGCACCTGCCGGTTATGGAAAAACGACCCTGCTTACCCAGTGGGCACATTCCAGCAACTACCAGATCGCCTGGCTGTCCGTCAATGAAGAAGACAATGATCTGGAGCGTTTGCTTCGTTGCCTCGTGCGCGCCTGGGAGGTTGTACAGCCCGACATCCAGGAGAGCGAACTGGGTTTGCGACTGGGTGCGATGTCACCTGACAGCGAGGCCGTCCTAGCCGCTTTCATCAATGTTGCCGATGTGATTCCCACTCATACGGTATTTGTCCTCGATGATTACCACCTGATCGATGACCAATCCACCCATGATGCGCTGACCTTCCTGCTCGACCATCTGCCACCGACACTGCATTTCGTATTGGCAGGGCGCGGTGAACCGCCGCTGGCGCTGTCCCGCTACCGTGCCCGCAACGAGATGCTGGAACTCCACACTGAGGATTTACGCTTCTCGTCAGACAATGCGGCAGACTTTTTGAATCACCAGATGGGTCTCAGTCTGACACAGGTTGAGATTGCATCTCTGAACAATCAGATGGAAGGCTGGGTTGCCGGGTTGCAGTTGGCCGCATTGTCCCTCCAACGGCATTTAACGGCCGTAGATCGATTAGTTGTCAGTGGACAACACCGCTTTATCGCGGATTACCTGAACGAAGATGTCCTCGCGCCACTGGAACCGGATACACGTCTTTTCCTCCTGCAAACCAGTATTTTGGATCGCCTGTGCGCGTCATTGTGTGAGGAGGTCACTGGCAGGGAAAACAGCCAGACGATGCTGGAAAAGCTAGAACGTGAAGGCCTGTTTCTAATGCCGCTCGATGACCATCGGCAATGGTTCCGCTATCATCAACTGTTCGCGGATTTTCTAAGAGATCAGCTTTACCATCGCCATACCTGTCAGGTTAGTGAACTCCATGGTCGAGCGGCTGGTTGGTATCTGGCGCATGACCTGCCGGAATCAGCATTTCATCATGCGGTCGATGGCGATGATGCTGATCTCGCGGTTCAGGTGATTAATCGCTATCTCAACGCGAAAGTGGTGGGTGGCGAAATCAAGATCGTCAAGGATTGGGTTGACCAGCTCCCAGGCAGGTGGCTTATCACGCACCCGATCCTCGGATTGGTCCGTGCCAGCTTTTTGGTTGCTACGGGAGAATTTGAAGCTTCTATTCACTGCCTTGATGAGATTGAACATAATCTCAGACAGGTCGAAGATAATGTGAATCGCCGACAGCTCGCCAGGGTGACTGCTGTTCGCTGTTATATTGCCTGTTTCCAAAACAACCTGCCACAGGCAGAAACTTACGCTGATGAAGTACTGCGCGAATTGCCAGAAGAGGATGCGGGCGGTTTTCGTGGCTCGACTTATGTAGCGCTGGGCGATACCTACCGCCGCAATGGGCACTGGGAAGCGGCAAAGCAAGCTTATCTGAAGGTGCTGGATGTGAGTTACTCAGCACCTTTTCGGTTTGGTGCGGCACATGTGTACGGTGCTCTAGCTGATCTTGAACTGCGGCAAGGACGTCTTCGGAGTGCAGCTGGTTATTGGCGAAAAGCGCTGATCTCTATGCAGGATCGCCTGACATGGGGACGACTTCCGCTGCCCGTCACGGGTTGGGTCCATATTCGCATGGGTGAACTGCTCTACGAATGGAATGAACTTGATGAGGCCTGGGAACACGTAGCGCAGGGGTTAGAACGGGCTGAATTGGGCGGTGACGTGCGGGCGCTGATCGCCGGCTATTTGATTGCCGGTCGTATGAAATTAACGGAAGGTAATCAGGGGGCTGCCGTCGATTACCTGGAACGGGCGCGTCCACTCGTGGAAAGCTCGCAATTTGCCCACTGGACGAGCCGCTTCGAGCGCTTCCAACTCGAACTCTGGTTGGCAGAGGATCGGCTCCGGGCGGCGGTCGAATGGTCTGACAGAATGCTGAATGATACGCAGCTTGAGGAACGGCCAGAAAGTGAGGTCGCCCAACTGGCGATGGCATGGGTGCTGATTGTCCAGGGTGATGCCCAATCCATCGAGCGCGCATTGTCCTTGATTAGCCGCTTGCTCCAGCAGGCGGAAACAGAAGGTCGCAAGGGTGTTACAATTGAGGCCTTGACGCTTCAGGCGCTGGCGCAGTGGCGGCGTGGTGGCTGGACCGATGCACTGGTTTCGCTGGAACAGGCCTTACGATTGGCTGAACCCGAAGGCTATATCCGCCTCTTCGTCGATTTTGGGCTTTCCATGGGGCGGCTGTTACAGGAAGCTTCTTCGCGTAACCTGATGGTAGATTGCGTCAACCGACTGCTGGCGACCTTCGAAAGTGAGCCAACCGAAATCGCACTGCCGGAATCACTGACTAAACGGGAGCAGGAAGTTCTCGAACTGGTCGCTGCCGGATTGACCAATGCCGAAATCGCTGAGAAGCTGGTCATCTCACCGGAGACCGTCAAGAAGCATACCGGCAGCATCTACAGTAAACTGAACGTCAGCAATCGCACCGAAGCTGCCACCAGAGCCAGAGAATTGGACATGCTCAATTAGAGTCATTGATAAAATACCCCACCTAAATACCCCCTTGTGGGCATGATTGGCTGTTCAGAATGCCCTATGCTGCTTACAACGTGAAGGATATTCAAGTGGGAAGGCATTATGGAGATCAATATTCCTGTCATCGCCGGTACAATCGCAACGATCTTATTTGCAATCAGTACCCTGCCAATGGTAGTCAAGGCGTATCGGACGAAGGATTTGAAATCGTACAGTTTTGGTTATCTTGTGTTAGGCAATGTGGGTAATCTCTTCTATTCGGTTTATGTGTATAACCTGCCGCCCGGCCCAATCTGGTTACTGCATACATTCTATCTGATCGTTACGGGTCTGATGCTATTCTGGTATTTGCGCTACGAGCGGTGGCCGGAAATGCAGAAAAGGCTGCATGATAGGAATCCACGGTCAGAACCGAAAGTGAATTTTCGTTCCTTTCGCCACATCCATGAATCTACGTAAGTTTGATGTGAGCGAAATAATTATGAGATCATCTCGAGGAAATGTCCGCGAACAAGCATACACCATCTGTCCTATCCTATAGCCAAGTTCGTATGGCGGAAGTGCTGGCTGCATTCTCCCTGGCGACCGATCTAGGGACGGGTAAGTCAATGGGCCATGCGCTGCGCGCCTGCTACCTCGGCATGGCGATGGCCCGTGAACTGCGTCTCTCGATTTCGGAGCAGGCCGAACTGTATTATAGCTTTCTCCTCATGCATTCCGGTTGTGCCGCCCTGTCATTAGCCATGACCCCAATCATCAAGGGCGATGAACTGGCGGCCATCGCCGATATTACGCTGCGTGATGAGACAAATCTACTGGAAGTGTTGGATTTTTTGAGGCGTAATGTGTCTCCCGATGCGCCAATCCCAACGAGGGTACGCAATGTTATTCAAGCGGTGCTTCATGGACCTGATGCCGGGGATGTTCGTGGTGTTTGTGAAGTGGCCGTTCGGGTCGCGCAGCGGCTCGATATGCCGCAAGGGGTACAGGATGCTGTCAAGCACTATCTCGAGCGTTGGGATGGCAAAGGGCCGTATGGCTTGCAGGGAAACGCGATCCCCCTGAATGCGCGTCTGCTCCACATGGCACTGAAGGGTGACGCCTGCAATTCGGCGTATGGACCTGCAGCGGCGGAAACGATGGCGCTTGAGCAAAAGGGCAAAATCTTTGACCCACAGATGGTTGATGTTCTGCTCTCTGTAGCCAGAGAATCCAACCTGTGGGAAGTGCTGGCAAAGCAAGATCTCCGGGAAGTTGTGCTCAACCTGGAACCCGAGTCACCCTATCGGTACATTGACGAATCAATATTGGACGATATTGCGCTAGCCGCCGCCGATTTTACGGATTTGAAATCGTCGCTCACTGTCAATCATTCTAGAAAGACAGCCCGCTTTGCAGAGTGCATTGCACGCCGGATGGATTTACCCGCATCCGACATCGTCACTATTCGTCGTGCCGCCCTGGTTCACGATCTGGGACACATCGCGCTACCCGGTCACATCTTGAGCAATCAGGACCAGTTAAGCGAGGTAGATCAGGAAAAGCTGCGGCTACATCCATATTATACCGAGCGCATCCTTTCTCGCGTGCCAGCGCTTAATACGATTGCTGCCATTGCCGGAATGCATCATGAGCGCATGAATGGGACAGGCTATTATCGTGGACTTTCTGGTGACGAGCTGCCTGTGAGCGCCTGTATTCTGGCA
>JAIOHN010000539.1 GCA_019912985.1 Anaerolineae bacterium
GTTCGTAAGCGCCCCCATTGGCGTATCCGTTTGCTGACTCATGGCAGCTCCTTTCAGCATCGTGGGCATAAGGCCCGCACCCATCACCGTGGTGCCAGTCAGCAAACCCATATTTTTTAGAAAATTACGACGGTTCATGCGTGTAGTAGTCAAGTATCATCCCTTCAAGTGCATCCGGTTATCTTTGACCATCGTGCCATGCGAAGGGTGTGGTCGTCATGTACCTCCGGGTACATTCAGGGGGTGTATTGTGAGGGGTGCTAGTCCACCAGATCTATTTCGCGAGCCTTGATAATCGCCTGGGTGCGGTTGCGGACATCGAGCTTGTTGTAAATGTGATTGATGTGACGTTTGACGGTGCCGAGTGAGATAAACAACCGGTCAGCAATTTCAGCATTTGCCAGGCCAGCAGCGACCAGACTCAGGACTTCGATCTCGCGTTCGCTCAGGGGGTCAATCAACGGCTGAGCCGGGATCTTGCTGCTGAATGTCCTGGCGGCATTGAGTACCGCATCGACAAATGTTGGGGCGTGCTCGCGGAGCCGGGATAAGAGGTCCAGCGCTGGATCGCCATAATTCAGAAATACGCGGATATAGCCCTGTGATGCAGCGGCTTCAAGCGCCAGCGTCATGTAGTGTCGCGCATCGCCCGCCCGCGTGGCGGCAAGTGCCTGCATAATACATACTTCGATATGCTGTCGGTTCAGTCCATGCATATCGGTGAACTCATGCAGCCGAGCCAGCCAGGTTTCCGCCTCGTCTGTGTAATTCGCCAGCACCAGATAATGCACATAGACGAGATATTCCTCAAGTTCTAGGTATTGGAGAGGGTCATTGGGGGACCAGTTTGTTTGTTCGGCCCATTGCTGCACATAGGCGATATTGCCTTGTTGCAGTTGCAGACTCATCTCGTCTGCCGTCAGCCAGCCTCTATCCGAGAGGGCGTCCCGGGCAGGGTCACGGCGGAGTTTGCGGAGAATCTCCAGCGCGGCATCATCGTCGCCGGATGCCGCCAGGAGTCGCGCCAGAATTCCCTGCGATAGATGATCCAGCTCATCCATATAGAGCAGTGAGGCCAGCGCCTCAAACTGTGCATGATAATACTGCGCCTCGTCAAGCCGGTTGACTTCCAGCATGAGCAGCGCCATACGCGAAAAGATCAGTGCGGCGATGGGCGGCGGCTCGCCGGTAGGGCCGACATAACGTGCCAGCGCTTCCTCGCCGAGGGTGATCGCTTCCTGAAGCTGACCGTACTCGTTGAGTGTCTTAGCCAGAAAAGCATCAATAAGGATGCTGAACATGAGGGTGGGCTGCGCATATCCGATCTGCCGTGCCTCGGTCAAGGCTTCGATGGCGGCGCTGATGTTGCCCGTGCGTTCGTGCGCTTCGGCCAGCAGCCATAATGCCATAACACGCCAGTTGGTCTGGTGCAGGCTTTGCAGTGCTTCCGCAGCAAAGGTGATCACTGCTGGGTCGTCTCGCCGGGCCAGGGCGATAAAGGCTTGCAGCAGCGCAAATCGCCCGGCAAAATCCGGGGCCGCTGGCAGCCGTTCGGCGGCAGCCTGGGCATATGCCTCAGCAGTCGCAAGGCGTCCGGTGAATATCGAGGTTAGGCCGCTGTAAATCGCCAGGTCGGCACGGGCGTGCAGGCGTTCTTCTGGCAGGGCCGCCAGATGATTTGCCAGGGTATGGATGCCGCCGCTGTGCAGCAGCGTCTCCGCGGTCTGGAGGATGAGTCGCTCGGCATGGTCGTAGGCCGCAGCCGCCAGTGCATGCTGAAAGGCCTGATCGAGATAGCCGTTGCTTTCATACCAATTCAGTGCCTTCAGATGCAGCTCACGCTGCTCGGCAGCACTTAAGCGACCGCGCAGGAACTCTGCAAACAGCCGATAATAACGATACCATGCCCGCTGATGATCCAACGCAACCAGAAACAGGTTGCTCGCCTCTAGCTGCTCCAACACAGCCTGACTGTCACTGCGCCCAGTCATGGCATCACATAATGGCGCCGTCAGACGGTTGAGAAGGGCGGTCTGTTTTAGAAAATCTTGCAGATCCGCTGGCAGATGTTGTAGAACTTCGGCCATGAGATAATCCGCGACATAACGGTCGCTGCCGGAAAACGCGGTCAGGAAGGTCGCGGGATCCACATGCCCACCCTGCAAGGCCAGCCCGGCGAGCTGTAAGCCTGCCGCCCAACCTTCCGTTTGCGTGATTAAGATGTCCAATGACTCGTCCGAGAGCATCAGCTTGATGGTGTTCTGAAAAAACGCTGCGGTTTCATCAGCCGTGAAGCGCAGATCATGTTCGCGGATTTCCATGAGCTGGTGACGCACGCGCCAGCGGGCCAGTGGCAGCGGCGGGTCTTCGCGCGTGACGATCACGACTGTAACAGTCTGAGGCAGATGGTCGATCATGAATTCAAGCATCTGATGAATCGTTTCATGCGTAATCAGATGCAGGTCATCAAACACCAGGATCATCTCATGATCACAGCTTGCCATGTCATTGAGAAGCGCCGTCATTAAGTTCATAAGCGGCGGCGGTTGTGGCAGTTGCAGCGCTTGTTGAACTACCTGCCCGATAGCACCATGGTGTTGTTGCAGTGCTGCGACCAGCAGATTCAGGAAATGCCCAGGATCGTTGTCTTGTTCATCGAGCGAAAGCCAGCCGATTTGTGAAGCATCCTTGTTCGCCAGCCAGTCAATGATAAGCGTCGTCTTGCCAAAACCAGCCGGAGCAGATACCAGAATGAGATGCTGTTTGCGTCGTTGGCTGTCGTCCAGTTGTTGGGTCAGGTGATTGCGTCTGACCAGATCAGGACGCAGCGGCGGCACATGTAATTTTGTAATCAGTAAAGGGCCTTGCATAAAGGCAATCCACGTATAATGTGCTGTTCTCTTGACACATTATACGTAGGTTGCGCCGAGAAAGTTTGAGAATCTCCCCATATTGCAGCAATAACATCATACTGACGGGAGTTCAGCCGTCTCATAGATGCCGAACTGGGACTGGATGGTGCCGATGCGATAAGCACTCTGTCGGCTAAGTCGCATAATTTGCTGCATGAGGGCGTCGGTCAACTGCCGCACCCGCGCACGATCTTCCACATCTCCCGTGATCGTAAGCGGTGCGCCTGTGGTCACTCCGTAGGGCGCGCGGATGTATGCCCGCGCGATCTCTTCTTTTCCCTGATGATCCTTGATACCAGTATGGATGTAGCGAATACGTTCCGGTTGTACGGCGATCCCCACCGGCAGGATAGGCGCGCCAGTCAGTAGAGATAAACGCACCACCCCGGTATGTCCCCTGGCGCAGCCGCCGTTGAGTGGGCTGAGTGCGCCTTCCGGGAAGATGACCACCGTCTGGCCTTCAGTCAGAAGTTGCCGGGCGGCTTCGAAGGCACGGCTGCCCTCTCCGGGTACGACCTCGACATGCCCCACGGATCGCAGATATGCGCCGAACAAAGGAGCTTTGAAGGCCGATTCCGTCACCAGAATGTGGACGCGTTCATCAAAAAAGGCAGGGACGAGAAATGGATCTAGCGTCGTAGGGTGATTAGGGGCGATGATCCTGGCAGTGGGCGGCATGACCGCGTTATGCTGCACATCTATATCCAGCAGCAGGTGTGTGTAAAGTCGCATTACGGAGCGACCCATTTGATACAATTGCTTGTGCATTGGTAGTCCTTCTATGGCATGTGTTTACATTACATAAACAGCCTGCCACAGGCAGAGACACCGCACATCCATCCTGGGGTGAATCTGGTGGGTGTATTAGAGGATGTATTGGGGATATGAAAATCGCGTTTTACGGCGACAGTCTGACCGCTGGCATACCGGGCGCATCCTACGTGGACAAAATCAGGGCCGCGCTGCCACAACACACGATTCTCAATTATGGCAAGATCAACGATACGCCGTTGAGCCTCTACCGCCGGATTCGATCACAACATTTAGATCGGGCGCTTGATGTCGCCTTTATCTTTGTCGGGGTCAATGATTTGCTGATTGAGCGCTCATGGCTGTTTTCGCGCCTTCGACAGCACTGGGCAAGAAGCGACGACGAGTTCTGCCAGCATTACAATCTGCTGCTGGAGACCGTATGCAGTTTTGCGCGGCGTGTGATCTGTATATCGCCGTTGTTCATCGGCGAAGACTTCGATAGTGACTGGCAGCAGTGCCTGGGCCAGCGGGCGGCTATGATTGCCCGGTTGACCACGGCGCAGGCCCCGGCTGAATACCTTGATTTGCGGTCACTGTTTATCGATTCCCTGCGCGATACGCCTGTCCTCCCTAATATCGAGCAAAACCTGATGCAATCTGTCTGGGATGGTCTGGCGCATCGCGGCGAGACATCCATCGCACAAATTGCAGCGGCGCGCGGTCTGCATTACACGATTGATGGTGTGCATCTTAATCTCGCCGGTGCGCAGATCGTCGCGGCGGAATGTTTGAACATTCTTCGATCTGATAGCGGCGAAAGTTGAGGAAGGACTTGCTGATCGACGTGTGACCCGAGGGCTTCAGCTCAAAGAGTATATTCACCAGTGCGACATCAACCAGACAGAAGATTGACAAAACCCCTAACTTATTTTTAGATCAATTTGATCAACTAAATTTATCAAGGGGTTCTAATTCATCGAACTTCCCTGAACTATTACGAACGGAGCAAGAGCCTTAATGCGTGAAATTATGCTTGATACGGATTGGGAACTCTTTTTTTACAACGCCCAGCAATTTCAGCTTGAAAACCCGGATCAATTGCGACAGGCCGCGCTGGAATCTATTCCTGCGACCGTGCCAGGGAATGTTGAGATTGACTTGCAGCAAGCGGGTTTACTGGAGGACCCCTTTTGGGGCGAAAATATCGTCGAGTTGAGGAAGCTCGAGTATAACGAATGGTGGTATACGACCTCGTTCGAAGTCCCTATGGTGCAGCCCGGTCAGCAACTGCGACTGGTCTTTAAGGGTGTCGATTGTTTTGCAACCTACTGGCTCAACGACCAGATGATCGGCCAGTCCGATAACATGCTGATTGAACACAGCTTTGACATCACAGACCTCGCTCAGCCAGGAGAGCCGAACACACTGCATATTCGTTTGCGGTCACCGCGTGAGGCGGTGCTCGAAAAAGGCTATTCCGCCGGGCTGTTCACAGCAGGCGAAGGTTACGAAGCTTTGTGGGCGCGCAAAGCTCCTCACATGTATGGCTGGGATATTATGCCACGGGCCGTCTCGGCAGGACTCTGGCGTCCGGTGGTGTTGCAAATTGTCGATGCTATCGACTTTGAGCAGTTCTATATCTACACGCATTCTCTGGCGCGTAATAGCGCTACGCTGGGCGTCTTCTTCCAGATCAACCAGGATGTGGATATTGCGACTTCGACCCCGACATTGCTACGGATCGAGGCGGCCTGCGGTGACAAGCACTTTACGCATGAGCAACCGGTCCGCTTCATGGCGGGCAGCTTCACATTCGAGGTTGAGAATCCCGGGTTGTGGTGGCCGCGTGGCTATGGGGAGGCCAACCTGTATGACCTGAACATTTCTCTGGTCCATGACGACACAGTACTTGCCCAAAAGCAGATGATGTTCGGTATTCGCACAGTCAAACTGGAGCGCACCGATATTACGACCACTGAGAACCCGGGCGAATTTCTGTTTTACGTCAACAACACACGCATCTACTGTAGGGGGACCAACTGGGTCCCATTGGATGCCCTGCACAGCCGGGACGCTTCACGCTACGAGGAGGCGATCAGACTGGCGGTTGAAGTGGGTTGCAATATGATCCGCTGCTGGGGCGGCAATGTCTATGAGGATACAGCCTTTTTTAACCTCTGTGATCGTGAGGGATTGATGGTCTGGCAGGATTTTGCCCTGGCCTGCGCTGCTTATCCTCAGACCGATGACTTCAAAGCAACGATCACCGATGAATTCATTGCTGTTATCCGCAAACTGCGCAATCACGCGTCACTGGTATTGTGGTGCGGTGATAACGAGAATGACGCAGTCGCGTTTCAAGGACGCAATCTCGACCCACGGTTGAATTCTATCTCGCGTGATCTGCTGCCAAAGCTCACCTTTCAGGAAGACCCCTACCGGGCCTATTTACCCAGTTCCCCTTATATAGCACCAGCGGCAGGTACGAATTTGGATTTAATGCCGGAGAGCCATTTATGGGGGCCACGCGATTATTATAAGAGCACGTTCTATACCGGCAGCAACCATCATTTCGTCAGCGAGATCGGCTATCATGGCTGCCCAAACTTATCGTCCTTGCAGAAGTTTCTGGACGAGGAGCACCTCTGGCCCTGGCAGGACAACGAGTGGTGGATTTATCACGCGACAGCTTCATTTGGCAAATCCTCACGTTTTGCATACCGCATTCCGCTGATGGCGAACCAGATCAGGGAACTGTTCGGCGTTGTGCCGGATACGCTGGAAGACTTCATCCTGGCCTCACAAATCAGCCAGGCTGAGGCGAAGAAATTCTTCGTGGAATCCGGTCGCATCCGCAAGTGGCGGACTACGGGTGTGCTCTGGTGGAATCTGCTGGATGGCTGGCCGCAGTTTTCGGATGCGGTCATTGATTACTACTTCGGCAAAAAGCTGGCCTACTACTACATCATGCGGTCACAACAGCTTGTTTGTGTGATGGCGAATGAACCGAGCCACTGGCACTCTGAAATTGTGCTGGTGAACGACACATTGCAAATGCAGCAGGGCAGTTATCGAGTCTGGGATGCTGATTCGCAAGACACACTGTTAGCAGGTGATTTCTGTGGAGCAGCCAATGCCAACACCATCCTCGGTGAAGTGCGCGTTTCGCGCGGCGTGCAGCAGATGATGCTCATGGAATGGACGATTGACGGGCAGAAATCCTACAATCATTACCTGGTGGGTACACCGCCCATAGCATTGGAGCAGTACCGTCATTGGCTTAGCCGTATCGCGGTGCTAGACGGAGTGTTTGATGCCAAGAACATCGGTAAGTGAGTGGAATAGGGGATCAAGCGACATATCACGTTAATCGGGTCAACAAATTGGCCTCGAAGGATGGGTCGCAATAATCCGTAGGATATATTTTGCAGCGACATCACGCTGGTAAATTGGCCTCAACTTGATTATTGGTTAGGTCCAATCGTCGATGTTTCTGAAGAAGCGCAGCGGTAACATCGGTGAAGCTGTTGGTGCGATCGCTGTTTTTTATGGGAAATAATCTCAAACTACATCGGTTCCGTAATTCAGAACCACATCTGCGTAATGTCCAATCTTTTTTGTCCGAAAGTCTGGGTCTGAATTGGATGGCCGCTGTACGGATGGCATACAGCGTGTCCATCCATCAATGCTCCATTGAAAATTGCCGTTGCAAAATAATTTAGAAGGAGAATAACGCTCTATGAAAAAGCTACGAGTTGGAATAGTGGGATGCGGAGAAGCAACACAGATATTGCATTTGCCAAGTCTGTATCAACTCAGGGATAAATTTGAGGCTGTGGCGCTATGTGACATCAGCCGCACCGTCATGAATGGTGTCGGTAATGCGTGGCAGATTCCAGCTGAAAAGCGCTTCCTTGATTATCAGGAACTCATTGCTCAAGATGATGTTGATGCTGTTCTGATCGCGAACCCGAATGCCTATCACAAAGAAATCATTCTGGCAGCCATATCGGCGGGAAAACATGTCCTGGTAGAAAAACCCATGTGCATCACGCTTGAGGATGCCGACGAGATCATCGCAGCAGATGCGGTGTCAGACTGCGTTGTGCAGGTTGGGACGATGCGGCGATACTCGCCGTCATTTGTCAGCGCATGTCAACTCGTAAAGGAGATGGAGGATATTAACCTGTGTCAGGTGCATGATGTGATTGGCAGAAACAGTCAATTTATTGAAGCAACTTCAAACGTCATCCACGCTGATGATATTACTTCTGATCAGATCGAGGCCTTGAGACAGCGCACCAACGAAAGCATCACCGCCGCCATTGGTGTGGTGCCGGATGCTTTGCGCAACACCTATAACTTGCTGCTTGGGTTGAGCACCCATGATATTTCCGCCATGCGCGAGTTGATCGGGATGCCGGAGCGGGTACTCTATGCGGCTCAGAAGTATAACGGTGGCTGCATCACGGCTGCTTTCGATTACGGCACATTCATTTGCCATTTCGAGACTGGTACGAACGCAGTCGCGGAATTTAACGCCTACTTGCAAGTTAACAGCCGGGAGCGGGTGGTACGTGTCGAATACGACACACCATACGTCCGAAACCTGCCGATTTACCTTGAGGTGCTAGATGCCAATGGCAGACATGGGGTCAAGCGCACGCGCCAGCATACCTGGAGTGATCCGTTTGTTGAGGAGTGGTTAGCCTTTTACGACAATGTCATGAACAAAAAGACCCCCAAAACATCCCCTCAAGACTTTCGCCATGATTTGGAACTGTTTCAGATGATGATCGACCAGATGGAAAGGTAACATCCGTTGGTAGCGGTCAGAAAGGGTTGATATAAGTACCGCAGTCACGGCAATCTGCGCAGCCCGTTCGGGGTAAAAATGATGCTCGTTGAATCTACGGGCTGCACGGATGGTATGAGGACCTCGGGTCTGGCGATGATTTTCGATCCAATGCCCAACGGGGATACCCTGGACGGGAGCAAAACAGCTTCGGCTGCGGTAGCAAGGTAGAAGTTATCGGGACATAGGGAATGCACTTGGTATTCACTGGCACGAGTGCAGCAGATTGCCAGGCATTCCCATTGAGTGCAAATACGCTAAATGTCATCCACAATCGAAATTAGCGCTCTGGGACCGTCTGAGCCATGCTGCGCCGCCCGTTCTCGGTCGCTGGCAGGTGCTTTTCAGCCCAATCGAGGGCGTAATCGGCCACCTCTTCCCAGCCCGGTCCAGCGATGACGGTCAGGTGATCGCGCCCAGGAAACTCTTTGTAATCGGTAATCGACGAGGACCCGGCCTTGTACTTGCGCACGTTGGCCTGGTTGAGCGAGGCGGGCATGATGTGATCCTTTTCACCGCCGATGAACAGCAGCGGCACATGCGCCTTTTTGAAGTCAACATGCGCTTTCGGGCCGATGCCACCCCGTACCAGCGCAATCGACTCCGGAACCATGTTTGCCTCATAATTGCGGCGCTGATCGGCTAGAGGCGAAGTGTTATTGAAGGCATACTGGTAGTGCTTGAAGGGCATCAGCCAGGGTTTGGAGGTCGGGGTCAGCGGGTTCAGCAATGGGAAACTGGAGCGCAGAAAAGACAGTTTGAAGGACAGCAAGCCCTGCGGCGGAACCGAGTCAATTGCCACACCGACTGCACCCAACCCCCGGTTAATCATTAACTGCGTGAGCATCCCGCCGAAGGAATGACCGATGATGATCGGTTTTTCGTCCAGGGCTTTGATGGTGCTGACGTACTGGTCAATCACCTGCTCAATCGTGACTTCAGCGGTTCTGGGGTCCGGGTGGGCTTTGCGCAGCTCGGCCACGGTTTTTTCACGGTGTGGGTAGGGCGGTGCGATACAGGTATAACCCCGTGCTTCGAAGCGCTCGACCCATCTATCCCAGGACTGGTGGTTTACGAAATTGCCGTGTATGAACACAATTGTCTTGCTCATCATGATCTTTTCCCCTCGCAGCTTATTGATCTATAGCGTTATGGTAGTGAAAGCCGTCGCGCCTGTCGTGAGAGGTTCTACTCATTTTCGGCTGCTGCTTATTCGTGGAGATGTGCTGCCAGAAACCAGCGCTGCTTGGCGATGGTGGCCGCAATCTGGGTAAACAGGTCGGCGGATTCCGCGTCGTCATAGCCCGCTGCCATGTTGATGGCCTCGTGTATGGTAGAGCCATAGGACTCGTAGCGCTGTACCAGTAGCTCGACCACTGCTTGATCACGTACTATATCCGACGGAAACTCCGGTAGCTGCGATTGCGCCGCGACCATGCGAGTTGTGCCCATCGCCACACCACCCAGGGCGGTCAGTCGTTCTGCGATGGAGTCCACATATTCGAGCAACGTCTGCGCCAGATCGTCAAACAGCAGATGAAGCTGCATGAAGTGCATTCCTTTGACATTCCAGTGAGCTTGCTTGACCTCGCTGTAGAGATCAAAGGTGTCGGCCAGATGCTGGTTGAGCAGGGTCATCATTGCGTCGCCTGTTTCGTTTGCTGCGTCAGTCCGGGTCGTATGGTCGGCTTGCATGACTTGATCCATCGTTCCCTCCATTGGGAAAAATCGCTAAACGAGTAGAGTATGGATACAGCGTTTGATGTTGTAGGTGACATCTACGACCTCGCCAGTGTAGCGCCGATCCTGGCCTGTGTAGATTTTGGTCATAGGTTCATCCTGCGCGTTCATACAACAGCATCTTGTTTCGCTGCTGAGACGGAAAAGCCCTCGCGCAGCCAGTTTGTCGCCAATGTGATCGCCCCACGTGCCGCATGGGTCTCTGCCAGGGCGTTCAGCATGACAAAGTCGTGAATCGTGCCCTGGAAGCGTGCCGCCGTCACGGCGACACCGGCTTCACGCAGCTTGTTGGCATAGGCTTCCCCTTCGTCGCGCAGGACATCGGCTTCGGCGGTAATCACCAGCGCTGGCGGTAGGCCGCGCAGTTGTTCTACGCTGGCGCGCAGCGGCGAGGCGGTGATCTGATTGCGTTCAGTCGGATCGCTGGTGTATTGATCCCAGAACCACATCATCGCATCGCGTCGCAAAAAGTAACCCTCGGCGAACTGATGATAGGAGCTGGTTTCGAACGCTGCATCGGTGACGGGATAGAACAGCAGTTGCCGCTGAATGGGCGGGCCGCCGCGCTCTTTAGCTAACAGCGTGACCGCAGCCGCCATGTTGCCGCCAACGCTGTCGCCTGCCACTGCCAACCGGCTCGCATCCAGGCCGCTGTCTGCGCCTGAGGTGGCGATCCATTTGAGCACGGCGTAACTTTCCTCAATCGCCGTCGGGTACTTCGCTTCTGGCGACAGGCTGTAATTGGGGAAGACGATGGCGGCCTCGGTGCGAACTGCCAGTTCACGGATCAGGCGGTCGTGGGTGTGATTGTTACCGAAGACCCAGCCCGCGCCATGGATATAGAGGATGACAGGCAGTGGCGAGATAGTGCCCTGTGGGCGTAAGATGCGGATCGAGACTTCACCGCCAGGGCCACCCGCAATACTGAGATCTTCGATCTCGACGGGGAGTTTGTTCACCGGGCCGGACTGGACCTCATCGACAGCAGCACGGCCTTTTTCTGGGCCGAGATTGAAGAGGAAGGGTGGTTGGGCCGTTGCATCAGCGAAGGCCTGCGCCTCCGGTTCTAAGTAGACTGTATTCGTCATTGTCATACTTCCTTGTCGTTGCATACTGTGGGCAGTAGCCAGGAGCATCGTGACACCCCTGGCTGTGCGCTCGGAAGGGTCCAGAACTTATTGCACCGGGGCAGCCACCGCCGTCATGATGAGTTCGGCGACCGCGTCTGGCTGGGAGTACATTGGGACGTGGCTGGATTCGACCTCGATGGTGGTGGCCCCCATGCGCTGGGCGAAAAGGCGTTCGGCATCGGGCGGGATGGCCTCATCGTTGGTGGCGACCAGATACCAGGAGGGGAGCGATTTCCAGGCCGGGACGCTCATCACATCTTCGAGTGCGCTGAGGTGCAGGGGATTCTGTGTCGCCCACATGGCGTTCGATACGACGGGATCGACATCCGCCGCGAAATGATCCACAAAGTCGGCCTGCGGCAGCCAGGCAAAGCCCTTCGCATCAACGTCCAGGTGAGACAGTGCTGGGGTAGGGTCGCCCTGGGCCAACAGCGCACCGATCGATTCGCCTTCGTCCAGCCCAAAGGCCGCGATGTAGACCAGGCTGACCACGTTAGGCTGATCTGTGCCGCCCGCTGTGATCACCTGCCCACCGTAGGAATGTCCCACCAGGATCGTCGGGCCGTCCAACCGGGCCAGCACATCTTGCAGTCGGGTGACATTATCCGCCAGCGAGGTGTT
>JAIOHN010000540.1 GCA_019912985.1 Anaerolineae bacterium
GCCTCGCAGCGCTCGTCTGCCGACCGCGTGATGATCGAGCGGATGGGCAAGATCAAAGATCCGCCCAACTGGACCGTGGTGACATCGGATAACGAAGTGAAGGCGGTTGCCCTCAGCCGCAAGATGAAAGTCACCACCTCATTTGAGTTCGCCCTTCTGATGGAATCCCCCCCTAAACCGGATATTGATGCCGGTGAAGCCGCCCACGTCAACATCACGCCAGAAGAGGTTGATGAGTGGTTGAAAGTTTTCGGCGAGGTCGAACCACCACCAAAACGCAAGCCGCGTAAAAAATAACTGTTTACGCCAAATATCCTCGGTGCTATACTATCGGCAATAACGGGGCGTGGCGCAGTCCGGTAGCGCGCACGGTTTGGGTCCGTGAGGCCATGGGTTCGAATCCCGTCGCCCCGACAGCAGCATGCGGGTATAGTTCAATGGTAGAACACTTGCCTTCCAAGCAAGTCACGCGGGTTCGATTCCCGCTACCCGCTTTGCGCAAGGGCCTATAGCTCAACGGCAGAGCACACGGCTCATAACCGTAGGGTTCTTGGTTCGAATCCAAGTAGGCCCACATCCCATTCATGTGGAATCAAAAGCGGGCGTTTCGCCCGCTTTTTCATTACCTCATCAAGATTGAACTAGGAGGGTACGGATTCGTTTTCCGTAGTCTCGGAATTGGCGGCTGCGGCCAGTTCTTCATCAATGATCCCGGCGAACACTTCATAGGGCTGCGCACCACTGATGGGGCGGCCATTGATGAAAAAGGCTGGCGTCCCGCGAATACCCAGGCCCTCGCCATCACGATAATCCGCGACGACTGTATCCAGGTAACGCTCCTCGTCCAGACAGGTTGTGAAGGAGTCCGCATCCAGGCCGATGCTCTCCGCATAACCGATCAACTGCTCACGCGCAAACTCCCCGCGATTTTCAAACAGCATGGTATGGTAATCCCAGAAGTTACCCTGCTCTGCCGCGCAGTGTCCGGCTAATGCTGCTGTCAGGGATGATTCCGCAAGAATGGGATAATCACGATAGGTAAAGCGCACTTTGCCTTCATAATTAGTCAGCAGCGGATTCAAGGTTTCGTTGGCGAACCGGTTGCAGTAAGTGCAGTTAAAATCGCTGAACTCGACGATCACAACCGGTGCATCCTCTGGCCCCTGGAAGCGCGTTTCATCCGCGCGAACGGTGAAGCGGCTGTCAGGATTATCCAGACTGGGCGGCACAGCGATGGCTGACAGGCTTTCTTCCTGGGCGCTGATAATGGCGGCTACCGCTTCATCAATCAACGCCTGGTTATCTGCAACACGGCTGCTGGCGAACATATAACCAACAAAACCACCGACCACGCCAAAGATCACGGCAATAATCAGGTAATTAAATGCTTCGCGTGGGATAATCATCACGCTGGGTGCCGCTGGCGGTTCAGCACTGGGAGCCTGTTGTTCGATATACACCGGCTCAGGCGGCTGTATGGGTTTCTCTGGTGGATTATTCTCTACGACGTCCAAATCAAATCCTCTTTGGTTCCTTTGTTTACTTAGATGCCCGAAAAACGGGCCATCTTACCCATGCACAAGAATACCATACCGGGCCATAATTTGATTAAGGTTTTGTTGAAGTTCACAAATTCCTCTACAATAGAGGAACCCTTCAACAACCATCGTATAACGAGTGTCAGGAGTGTGCCTTCGAGTCAACTTTTAGACGGTCTTGTTATTAAAGACCAGAGCGGATTTTTCTGGGTGGAGGTGGAAGATCAAAAAATCTACATCTGTCGATTACGAGGACGTTTAATGGAGGAGGCCCAATCGTCGGATATTGCTGCCATCGGCGATCGGGTGAAAATTTCGGTGCTGGAAGATGGCACCGGTATGATTGAAGAAGTAGAAGAACGAGACAGTGCCCTTTCCCGTGCCATGCGCACCGAGGGCAACCGGGGGGCAGGTCAATCCGAGCGTGAACAGGTGATTATCGCCAATGCAGATCAAGCGCTTTTTGTGTTTGCAGCGGCACAGCCCACCCCTAATTTCAAGATGTTGGATCGTTTTCTGGTCGCCGGGGAAAATTCTGGCATCGAACGCTTGATCCTCGTCGTGAACAAGATCGACCTCGAAGACCCCACGCAGATTCAGGCACAGTTCAAGCCCTACGAAGCCCTGGGTTATGAAATGCTTTACACCTGCGCCTTACAGGGTGACGGAGTCGAGATACTGCGGGAAATCCTGAAAGATCGTATTTCTGTATTCACTGGTCCATCCGGTGTTGGCAAGACCAGCCTGCTCAATGCTATTCAGCCAGGACTCGGGCGGGCAGTCAAAGCCGTGAGCAACCGCCGCACCGAAGGCATGCACACCACCCGCGATAGCGAACTGGTCAAACTCGACATCGGCGGCTATCTGGCCGATACCCCTGGTATGCGCCAGTTGACCCTGTGGGATATTGAGCCGGAAGAGCTGGATGCCTATTTCGTGGACATCGCTCCTTACGTAGAGCACTGCCGTTTTGGTGATTGTGCGCACATCGATGAGCCGGGCTGCGCGGTGCGCAAGGCGGTCGAAGCGGGTGAGATCGCACTCAGTCGTTATCGCAGCTATCTCAGCCTGCGCGAAGAACTGGAAGCGGCCTACGCGCTGTACTAGATCGTTTTGCCCAGCCGATTGAGCCTGTTGCCCGATCACTTATGGGGCCAGCGCAGGAACCACTATGCAGTAACAGAAGGCGAATTCTAGCTTAACCAGTGTTGGATTTTGACATGGCGTTTCGCGAAGCAGCCAGCGGCTTCTTCATCCATTTATTGATGAGGCAGCCGCTTTTTATTTCATGCGAACCCGGTTATATTAGACAATTGGCAAGAGTTTAGGCTGTATCAGGTAAGAATCCAACTTCCAAGGCGATAATCCAATCATCGGTTAAACGAATTGTCCCCCATCTTATACTATAATGATTACAATCTACCGGTGCGCTGCCGGTCATTGCGCGACAAAAATGCGAAGGATACCCTATTGTGAGACAGTCGTTGATAGGGCGAAAGCTAGGCAAGTACGAAATCACTGAATTCCTGGGCCAGGGCGGTATGGCAACCGTCTATAAAGGGTATCAGGTAGAGATTGATCGCTTTGTTGCCATCAAAGTGCTGCCGCCACACCCTGCACAGGATGAGCAATTTGCCGAGCGCTTCGAGTTGGAAGCCCGGACGATTGCCCGTTTGCAGCACCCACACATCCTCCCAATTTACGATTACAGCAGTGAGGATGACATCCTTTACCTGGCAATGGCCTATGTCCAGGGAGGATCGCTCAACGACCGCATCATGAAAGGCGCGATGGACCTGTCCGAGATTGAAAAACTGCTGCATCAGGTCGCATCCGCGCTCGATTATGCCCACAAGCAGGGGGTTATTCATCGGGACATCAAGCCCGATAATATTTTGCTCAACGAAGAAGGGTTTGCGCTGCTCACCGACTTTGGCATCGCCAAGCTGTTGGAGGGCAACACGCACCTGACCGCCACCGGCAGCATCGTCGGCACTCCGGCCTACATGGCCCCGGAGCAGGGGCAGGGTTACCCGATTGATCACACCGTCGACATCTACTCGCTCGGCGTGATCGTCTATGAAATGCTGACCGGCCAGCAGCCTTATCAGGCTGACACACCTATTCAGGTGGTCATCAAGCATATCAGTGATCCGCCACCGTCGATTACGCTGGCCCGTCCGGGCTTGCCTGCCACTCTGGAAAGTATCATGCTGCGCGTGCTGGCAAAAAATCCGAAAGACCGCTTCCAGACAGCAACCGCATTCGCCCAGGCATTCAGCCGCGCGATCCACGACGATGAGTCGTTGGCGGAATTTCACTCGCCCCCCAAGAACAAACAGGCGGAAACTCTGCTGCTGGATACGACCCAGGTGCAGAATCAACCCCAGACGATTACCACCACAGCACCAAACAACAATCGGTTGCTGCTGGTTGGCTTTACTATTATCGCGCTGTTGATGGTGATTGCTGTGCTGGTGATTGCCAGCATCGGACGCAATCCACCTGCGGTCGTTATCGATCCAACCACAGCACCGACGACTGCACCAGCGATAGCGGAATCAACTGTAGACACGTTTGGTCGTCTGACATTTGCCACGTCAGAGACGGTTGGCGATACCGTGAACTTAACCGTCGAAAAATTCACACCGCCACCTGCAGGCCAGCGCTACATCGCCTGGTTGCAAAATCCTGATGGCGATCAGAGCCTGCTTCTGGGAACCCTCAGCATCAACGCGCTGGGGGATGGTCTGCTGACGTATACCAACAGCGATGGGCTGCCGCTGCCTGCCAGCTTCAATCAGGTCATCATCTCTGCTGAGAGCGATCCTGGCGATGAACCATCCGGCGAGGTGCGCTACAGTGGCAGCATCCCGGCAGCATTTGGCCCGGCCTGGCGTGAAATTCTGGTGGAATCCGAGGATGGAATCAGCGGCGGCAGCCTGCTCGATGGCGCAATGGCTGAAGCCAGTATTGGCGAACGCCACGCAGGGCTGGCCGCTGGTGCGACCAATGTCGGCGGGATGCACACCCATGCCGAGCATACGATCAACATCCTGTTGGGTACGGATGTGGACTATAACAACAATGGTCGTGGCGAGAATCCTGGTCGCGGGATTGGCGTGATCTTCTTCCTCGATGCCATCGAAGAGCGGCTGGACAGCGCGATTAATATGCCCGGTGCAACGCGCCGTTTACAGTCGGATGGCGAGTTGGTCCGTGTCTGCCTGGAAAACACGCGCACATGGGTGGATCAGGTAGTCGAACTGGAAAAAGAAATGCTGGCGTCGGACAGTCTGGAAGCCTCCATGTCCACCGCCACCGAGTCCACCCACATCATGAACATCCTCATCAACGGCACCGATCTCAACCAGAACAACATCATCGAGCCGTTTGAGGGTGAATGTGGCTTGCAGCAGGTCGAAGAGTTTGGCGTTCTCTTCGGTGGGATTGACATCGTAGCCGGGCTACAGGATGGAGAATAGCCCCATGCACAACCGCATTGGCCTGTGGGCGCTGGTGATCGCACTGGCGCTGCTGGCGGCCTGCGCCCCATCCGAACAGCCGGCCAGCGAAGCATCAGGCCGCAACGCGCCTACCGCCCCCGCACCCGATTGGACAGAGTCGGCAGCGCCCATCACCCTGGAAAATGTCACCAACATCGCGCTGTTGGGTCGGCTTGATAATTCAGGCGAGCCTAGCACGGTGTTCGCCCACAGCCTTTCGCCGGATGGCACGCGGCTGGCGGGGCTGAATAATGAGCAGTTGTTGATCTGGGATTTGATTAACGGTGAACTGGTCACCAGTACCACCCGCCTTACAGCCAATCATGTGTACTTTTCGCCGGATAAGACCGAGGTTTACACTGTAAATCCCGAAGGCAGCGTCACCATCTACGATGCCGAAACTGGCAAAACCCGTACCGATTTTGAGAGTGTCCCCAACTTTAACGAAACCATGGCCTACTATGCCGAAGATGGTTGGCTGGCCTTTGGCAGCCTGCGCGGCAGTGTCAAAGTGTGGGACCCGCTGGAGCGTACCGCCCGCGTGACGATTGAAGCACACGCCCTGCGCATCACGGCGCTGGCCTTCTCGGATAATGGCGACCTGTTGGCGACCGCAGGTGAGGAAGGCACCGTCAAGATCTGGAACTGGCAGGACCGCGAACTACTGGCGACTCTGGACGAGGGAGAGCCGGTGGATAAAATCGTATTTTCACCAGATGCGACCCAACTGGCGGTCAGCGTGGGCGAGAACACACGCCTCTGGTCAATCCCTGATGCCACCCGCCAGCGCGTGATCGACACCGGCCCCGGCGGGACGGAAATCCTGGCTTACACACCCGATGGACGTTATCTCATCAACGGTGGCGATACACCCGAAATAGCCGTTTGGGACCCGCAAACCGGTAATCTTGCGGCGCGACTGCCAGGAACCGGCGGTGATCGGGTGGCGCTGGCCTTCTCGCCGGATGGCACCCTGATGGTGACTTCGGTGCTGAATGGCACCACCACCCTCTGGAATCTGACGACGATTACCTCGACCACTGTGAACCGCGCCGATTTGACCATCAGCGATCTGGTGTTCAGCGTTGACTGGACCAGTGACAGCCGCCTGATTACGGTATTCAGCGCCAGTGGTGGAGTTTACGTTTGGGGAGTTAAAGCCACGTAGGAAACGTGCGAAATCGTGCAGGAGAGATATTCCCCTGCACGGCATTTATTCGGCGATTGTTTCTTCTTCGTCTTCAGGTCTGGCTCGCCAGATCTCTTTGGCGATGTCGATATACAACTGCCCATCCAGATGATCAATTTCATGCTGAAAAACCCGGGCCAGCCAGCCCTTCGCCTTAATGCGAATAGGCTTACCCTCGCGGTCCAGCCCCTTCACGGTCACGCTTTCATGACGGTCCACAGTGCCGTAAAAACCTGGAATTGAGAGGCAGGCTTCCGTTCCTTCGACCATCGCTTTGCTGGACTTCACGATTTCGGGGTTCGCGACCACATACAGCTTGCCCGCTTCTTTGCCATATTCTTCGCGGCTTTCTTCATCATCGGGCAGGCGAACCACGATCAAACGCTGGCTGACCTCCACCTGTGGCGCGGCCAGTCCTACACCCGGCGCATCCAGCAGGGTCTCTACCATATCATCTACCAACTTCTGGAGCTTGTTGTCAAAGCTCATCACGCGGATCGCTTTCTTCCGCAAAACCGGGTTTCCCGGCTGGATAATTTCAAGTACGGCCATGATCTTTCCTACTACTTCTACTGATTAAGATATGCAATACAGCCCTCAGCATCCATCCATGCTAGTCGCGTGTGCGCGGGATGCGGGGCGGACGACTACCACCTCGAAAAACGGGTGGCTCCTGTTTGGGCGGCGGTGACGGGGCTGGCGGCGGTTGAGCCACCTGGGAT
>JAIOHN010000541.1 GCA_019912985.1 Anaerolineae bacterium
GTGAGCACTGGCAGCACATTGGTCCCATAACCGCCGCCGGTCAGTAACCAGATGTCGTCAAACTTGTTAAAGGTCCACAGCAAGCGCAGTAAAAATATCGCCCCCAGGACGTAGCGCAGTTCAGGCAGGGTCACATACCTGAATTTTGCCCAGGCATTGCCGCCATCCACATCAACCGCCTCGTACAAGGTGTTATCAATCGCCTGCAAGCGTGCCAGGATCATCAGCATGGCAAAGGGGAAATAGCGCCAGCCCTGAAAAAGGATGACCAACCAAAGGGCAAGTCCACGCTGGGCAAGATAGGCCTGGGGCAAATCAATGAGCCCAAGCGACATCAGAATATCATTGACGACACCCGCGGGTCCGGGGTCGAGAATCCAGCGCCAGACGAAGGCAACACTTACAACCGGGGCAACATAGGGGAACAGAAAGACTCCGCGAACCAATCCGCGTCCGGAAAAAGGCCGGTTCAACAAAAGTGCGGCGATGAGTCCGATGAAAAGGGTGAGCACTGTTGACACAAAGGAGTAGACAATAGTGGTAACGAAAGCGCCCCATTGGTTGAAACCCTGCCACTTGAACGCAAAGTCATTGATAACCAAGTCGTAATTTCTTAAGCCAACAAATTCTGCTGTAAAAACATTATTGAGATTATCGAGGCCGACATCGTGGAAACTGATCCAGATGCTAAAAAATGCCGGAAATAAAACTAATCCGAAGACGATCAATAATGTCGGTGCGATCAACAACCAGGCCATTCGCGTCTCTCTGGCCGCCATTGATTGCCCGAAGATTCCGCTAAACCGAGTCCCCTCCTTTGCCACTGCCATGCGCTTCTCCTTTTCTGTGAAACAGTGTAGGGGAGGGATACCCTCCCCTAACGATTACAGAGTTAATCTATACTCTGCGTTACTCGGTAGCGCGCTCTGCCACCAGCGCCTCGACCTGTTCCTGGAGGAACTGCGCGGCTGTCTCCGGCGTCATAATCCCCTCAATGGCGATGTTACTCAGCGCGGTTGGGATTAGCAGGCGGCCCTCGATGTCACCGATGATTGCCCGTTGAGTCGCGTCATATTCTGGGCGGAACAGCCAGCGCTGCATCACGTCATAACCAGCGGCGATCTGCGCCAGGGTTTCGTCAGAGTAGTTGGCGAAGTAGTCGCTGCTGCTTGACCATTCATCAACGGCGCTTTCCAGAACCGGAACTTTACCGAACGGAGCCAGTGCCAGAATATCCTGGTAACCTTCCTGCAAGAAGTATTCGACCACAGCCTGGGCCTCTGGGTCCGCGTCACGGGTGAGCCCCAATGTCACGAGCTGACCATAGGTAGAGGCTGCACCTGTTGGGCCTTCCATGGTGGATGCAAAGCCCGTGTTCCCTGCCAGATTGTCCACAGCGATTTCGACATTACCACCTTCATCAAGGCCGGAACCATCAACGAGATCGTCCATGATATAGGTTGAGTAGAACATCATGCCGGCGGTACCATATTCATATGCTTCGCGCGCGCCACGCCAGTACTGTGGGCCGGGTTGGGCACAGCTTTGCAGATCGGTATAGAACTTCAGAGCTTCAATCATTTCCGGTGTATTGAAGGTCACATTGCCATCGGCATCAAACGGCCAGGCATTGTTCGAGATTGCAACCTGCTCGAAAATCTGGTGGCCGTAGTTCTGGCCTGGGTCCGTACCCAGCGTAATGCCGTAGAGTAGATCCATCTGACCAGGCAGGGCTGCGCAGGCGGTTTGAATCGTGTCCCAGGATTCCGGTGCGGCGAGGCCAAGGCTGTCGAACACATCCTGGCGATACCAGATCGCCTGGAGCCAGCCATCATAAGGCACTGCGGAGTACAGGCCAGTTTCCGGGTTGGTCACCATCTGAAGCAGACCACCACGGAAATCATCTTCGCCAATGCTTTGAATGACAGCGGTTGAGGCTTCTTCATCCAACAGGCCATCAGCAGCAAAGGCGGAAACACGTTCCACGCCCATACGAATGATGTCAGGCAGACGGTTGGCACCGACAGCAGTGGCTACACGCTGCGAGATCGTTCCTTCATCAATGGGGACAATGCGAACATCAATCCCAGGATTTTCTGCCATAAACGCCGCCGCCACTGCTTCGTAACGGTCGACCCGCTCTGCTTCGTTATCAGTGGTCCAGAATTCAACGATCACATCGTCTTGAGCGGAAAGGTCCACTGCAGGCATCAAGGTCAAGATCAACACAATCAACAACACAAGTCTTTTGCTACGCATGATTCTTTCCTTTGAACTGACTATCCTGAAAAAAGACTAGAAAATCGAACTTTGGGCGCATCAGACTCCTTTCGGTTCATATCGACTTATGCTTTCTTTCCAACTGAATCGCGGATGATGAGTTCTGGCTCAACCAATTGTTGGCGTTCAACCTCAGAGTCGCGATCAATAAACTTGAGCAAGCGCCGTGTGAGTTCTTCACCCAGACCATAAATGGGCCAGCGAACAGTCGTCAAAGCAGGCACCGCCTGGGCTGCCGCAGGGATGTCGTCATAGCCGCCCACAGCGAAATCTCGACCAACCTCGATGCCACGGTCCTGAGCGATTTTCATGGCACCCAATGCCATCCAGTCATTGCTACCCACCATGGCAGTGAGCTGTGGCGCACGATCTAGCAGCAAACGTGCTGCCTCCTGACCACCACTAAAACTAAGGTCCGAATGAATACAATATTCAGGACGGAAGGGAATGTGAGCTTTTTCCAGTGCTTCTCGATAACCTGCCAGCCGATAGGCGGTAAAGCTGACTTCTTCAGGCGGCAGAATAATGCCAATTTCGCGATGTCCTGCTGCGATCATGTGTGTGACGAGTGCTTGAATCCCCATTTTGCTGTCGACATCAATATAGGGGAAATCCGTCGTTTCATCTGGTGCGCTGCGCCCCAGGACGATGAAGGGATGGTTCACAGATTGCAAATATTGAATACGTGGGTCATTGTGAAACGTACGTGCCAGCACCATGCCATCCACGCGATTGCCACCCACAATCCGCCGGTAAGCATCCATCTCTGAAGATTCGGGCGAGGTCGCGCTGACCAGCACATCGTATTGATTGCGTGCGGCGGCGTAGGTTACACCCTTCAAAAACAGGCTGAAGAAGTCGTCATCATCGGTATGAGGGCGCGGCGGCATGATCAGGCCAATCGTATAGGTACGCTTGCCCTGAAGCTGGCGCGCAATCTGGTTCGGCTGGTAGCCAAGCTCGTTGGCTATACGGATAATTTCCTGCCGCGTGCTTTCATTGACATCACTATAGCCCGCCAGCGCGCGCGAAATAGTGGTGACAGAAAAGCCAGATTTTTTGGAAATATCTCTTAGTGTGACTCGCATTATCTTGGATCAAATCAACAATATTGTGAGAATATTTATCATCCAAAACGTTTCGGATTACACATAAGCTAACGTAAAGTATGAGGGGTGTCAAGCAACTCCGCCCGTTTTATATACTTTGCACAATAAAGAGAGCCTGTTGCAGCGAGATACTATACTCAAACGCGCTGGCTACGCGTTCGCATTTTTGCTGCTATGAACAACTGGCGCGAGCTTAGGCAACGACAATCGTATGAGTTTGGCTTTCACCGGGAATGCGGGGACACTTGAGGAATTGCTGTTGAAGCGGTATTCCGTTAGCGTGCATCTCAAGGCAAATAAGAGTCACTGCCAGCGATCATTCACTATGCCCCGCAGAATGGTTGTTTGAATTTTTCGGCGCCAGTGGCAACGTTAAGGTGAAAGTCGTTACTTTCTCATCCGGGTTGGATTTCGCCGTGAAAGTCCCACCATGCGTTTCCGCAACCTGCTTGATAAATGGCAGCCCCACTGCGACAC
>JAIOHN010000542.1 GCA_019912985.1 Anaerolineae bacterium
AGGTAGCCGTCGTTGCTGGCAATTTCAACCACATGGCTGGATTCATTCAGCCCGCGCCGCTCGGTGATGGCATCGACATAACGTTTAGAATGTGCCAGCCATGTATCAGCAAAAGACGAGAAGTAAGAATAATCGTTGAAAATCTCGCCGGGGTTCACGTATTCCTGAAGCTGGACGAGGAAGCACTGATCACATACATAGACCAGCAGCGGGAAGAAAGGTTCCATCGCGTTTAACTGCTCTGGTTTGAGGATGTTGTTGCACAGGGGCGACATTCCAAGATCAACAAAGGTATGAGTCAGAGGTGCGCCACAGAAGCGGCATCTGGCAGTGTTTATCTCCACACCTATTACTCCGGCTGTTATCTGTTCCGTTAAACCCATTAAGCTATTCCTTTAGGCCATCAGATTGCATTAGATAGGGTTCTGAGTGCGAAGTCTCAAAATATTGCTGATACCACAGAACCGTTTGTTGAAGACCCTCGTCCAATGTAAATAAAGGTTCCCAGCCAAGGAGCTTTCGTGCCTTATCAGCATTTAAATACTGGTGTAGAATTTCATTCCTGACCTCATTCCGAATATCAGGTTTAAGATCGGAATTCATCAAGGTGAGGATACGCTCGACCAGCTCTAATACCGTCACTTGAAAAGTATGTGAGAAGTTAAAGGCGTGTCCCCGAAGGTCGGGATTCTCCGCCAATTTTTCAGCCAACAACGTGTAAGCTGCTGCGCCATCCTCAACATAGAAATAATCGCGAATGTAATTCCCATCCGAACGGATGACAGGACGCTGACCGCGTAAGATTGAACGAATCGTTCCCGGCACGATCCGGTTCCAGTTAAAGTCACCACCGCCGTAGAAATTGCCACACCGGGTAATGACAACCGGTAAATCATAGGTGACGGCATAGGCTTGGGCGATCAGATCAGCACAGGATTTGCTTACATCATAGGGATGCTTGCCTTGCAGCGGTGTATCTTCGTTATAGGGCAGTTCTTGCTGATCGCCATAGGCTTTATCTGATGACGCCAGAACAATTTGTTTGACCGTTGGCGTTCGACGGCAGGCTTCAAGAAGCGACCATGTACCGCCGATATTACTTTCGAAGGTTGAAACTGGGTTTCGATTGGCGACACTGACAAGAGTCTGAGCGGCCAGATGGATAACCGTTACAACTTCATACTCTCCCATCACCCGCTCAAGTAATGCTTGGTCGCATACATCGCCCCGGATAATTTTGACTCGATTCATGATAGGCGGTTGCAACAATTCCCTTTCAGGTACCCAATCGCGTGCCAGGCAGATTACGTCAGCATTCAAATGAAGTAACCGGCGCACAAGCCACATACCGACTAGACCACTTGCTCCGGTCACAAATGTGGGGCGATCCTGCCAAAAAGAATTTTGAGTCATTCGTGATTCCTGTGCATCTTCATTCGTACCAGATCAACCAGTAATTGCATTGTTATTCCCATACCTTCCAGGGCGGATCACCACTATCCCATAACTTTTCCAGCGTCAGTTTATCCCGCAGGGTATCCATACACTGCCAGAATTGGTTGTGACGGTAAGCCATCAACTGCCCGTCGTCGGCCAGACGTTCCAGAGGATCGCGCTCCCAGAAAGTCATATCGCCGTCAATATAATCCAGCACTTCCGGTTCGAGGACGAAGAAACCGCCGTTGATCCAGCCTTCCATCGTCTGCGGCTTCTCGGTGAAATCCGCCACCACGTCGCCGTCCAGCATCAACTGGCCGAAGCGCGCCACCGGTCGCACCGCTGTAAGCGTCGCCAGTTTGCCATGCGAACGATGAAACCGGAGTAACTCGCATAGGTCAATATTGGAAACACCATCGCCATAAGTCAGCATAAACGTTTCGTTCAGGTGCTTCGCCAGCCGTTTGACGCGCCCGCCGGTCATCGTACCCAGACCGGTATCGACCAGATCAACGACCCAGTCAGGCCGGTAGCCATCGTGCATGGTCGTTTGGCCGGTTCCCATGTTGACCGTCAGATCGCTGTTGAGGGCGCTGTAGTCAACCATGTATTTTTTGATCACTGTCCCTTTGTAGCCCAGGGCAAGGATAAAATTTTTGAAGTTGTAATGAGCATAGTGCATCATAATGTGCCAGAGGATCGGCTGCCCGCCGATTTCGACCATTGGCTTGGGTTTTAATTCAGTTTCTTCGGCCAGGCGTGTGCCCAATCCACCGGCTAAAATAACGACTTTCATGATGCCTCCAGCTTCGTTGGGAATTTCAGGCGATGAAGTAGATTGCAACCTCAAAGCTGTTCAAAACCTACCAGACAATCGGTTCAATCACGCATGTTCATGCTGCGGCTGCCACATCGATTGAAAGGTCTTCCAAATGATCTGTATATCCTGCCCCAGGTTGGCGTTTTTCACATAATTCAGGTCAATCGCCAGCTTGGCAGGCATAATCTGCTGCACGTACTGGGTTTCCCAATCCTGGCCGTTTAAAAGCACCTCTTCATCGCGATAGTAGAGCGATGCCGGACTGGTAATCCCAGGGGCAACCTGCAATACCAGACGCTGTTCGGGCGTATAAAGTGCCACGTAACGCGGGTCTTCCGGTCGCGGCCCAACCAGGCTCATATCGCCACGCAGGACGTTCAGAAGTTGTGGCAGTTCGTCCAGCTTATAGCGGCGCAGGATACGTCCGATTGGCGTTACACGCGCATCGCCCGACGTCGTAACGCCCGGCCCGGCTTTATCCGCACCGGTCACCATAGAACGGAATTTGTAGACCTTGATGAGCTTTCCGCCCCGCCCTACCCGGGTTGCCTTATAAAATATCGGCCCTGGTGAAGTGAACTTCACGGCCAGTGCTAACGCACCCAGCACAGGCGAAAGCGCGGCCAGTGCCGCGCCGCTGATAATCACATCAATCAGGCGCTTGGAAGACGCTGTAAAAGATGGCTGCTCGTTCATACCTGAACCTGGGCGATGGGTAGTAGATCGCGACACCCGTGCGGTGAGCAGACG
>JAIOHN010000543.1 GCA_019912985.1 Anaerolineae bacterium
ATCTTCCGTGATATGTTGGGAATAGATACACCACAGCGCTAGAGCGCCGTCTTGCAGCCATTTCCAGCTATGGCGCAGATAGACGAACTCAATCCGCTTATTGCCTTTTTCGACTTTGCTATGGTCATAGGGAGGATTGAGCCAAGCTGCGCCAAAGGCATTGTTGGATGCCAGCAGCCGTTCGACATCGCAGCGCACCGCCTGCTTCGGACCAAACCGCTCGATACACGTCTGAGCGCGTTCGCCATCCAGTTCATTGGCATACGGTGTGACGTTCCATGCTTTGGCTGCCACATCCAGAAACAGCCCGTCCCCGGCAAACGGGTCGAGCAGTTTCACCGCTGGTGTAGCAGGCATCACCAGTGACAGGATAGCGGGGTGATGATGCGGTTCAATCGGCAGATAGCCCATGACCATTTTGCTCTCGGCTCGTGCCATGAGAAAGTTCCTTTCCTAAGAATCAAAAACAGCCGCCTGCCAGAGGTCTGACAGACGGCTGCTGTATGGATGGGATGAAATCAGTTGGAAATGGGAAGCGTGATCACGCCCTGTTCAATACCGCCGGTGATGAGCCGTGTCCAGGCGTCAATGTCCAGATCGACACTCAGCAAATCAACATCACCCGCCGAACGGGTCGGACGGACGAGCATCGCGGTCTGCCCGGCATGATACAGGTAGCCTGCCCACGCATCGAATACAGGCACTTTCACCAGTTCGGTGACGTGATGCTTGAGCTTGGCGGCTGCCTGTGCCTCATCGGTGCGGAGGATGAAGGTGGTGGATTTGCCGCCGTAATTGGGATTGACCAGCAGATCGTGGCAGAGGATAAGTGAAGTGAACTTCGCTTCGGGGATGTTCTGCATGTAATCGTGAAACATGCCGCTGTTCCCTTCGCCTGCTGTGAGTTCAAGGGCAGGCGCGTCCCAGGGGACGCAATTCACGATGTCGCCCTTCGACAGTTTCGCCCGGATCGCCTCCACTGCCATACGTGGCCCGCCCATATTCACGAAGACACAGATGCCTTCGTGGATGCCGTAGCCGAAACAGTAGACATTCCCCGTGATGCTGCCGGTCAATTCGCCAACACACGACTGCCCAATGGCTGCCAGTGTACGTTTTGGGGAAACCGCCATCCGGTGTAAGACAGGTATGGGTTGCACTTTCGCCTGAACAATCGCGGTCTGTACCTCGTCCAGCGGTGTGCCGTCTGCTGGAAGTGGCTGTGGTTTGAAAACGCGGATAGCCTGCGTTTCTTCAAGCGTAGCTGGCTCTGGTACAGCTTCGGGTTCGGCTGATGGAGTAGCTATCACCAGTGGTTCGGGCAGGTGTCCACCTTCCACCAGCGCTCGTTTCAGGTCGGCATCGGCGGGTGGCAGCGCTGCACCCGGCGGAACAACTGCGCCATGTGTAATACGGATACCTGGAATGGGTTCCAGATCCGTCAACTCGCGCTCGAAGTACCAACCGGTGCCGATGTCGGCGAAGTCCACATCATAGCTCCAGCCATGCTGCGCGTTGCGGTTGTACAGCCGCGAGATCGTACCCTGTGTGCCAGTGGCAACCGCTTTACCATCCGGCGTTTCCAGTTCATGCCGGGCGTAGACTGTCTGCCCGATCTGGAAAAAACGCGAAGTTTCGTCTGGCTTTGGCGGTTCAGCCTTCAGCGGCACACCCAGAATGGCAGCGACTTCTTCATCCGAGCAGGGCGCATCCTCTTCGACCTGTGGGGTCGGCTCCGATTCAGTGGTGGCGTATTCCGTAATGAGCCGCTTGATGCCGTCGGGTAATTCCCAGCCGACAAAATACCACGCCCGTCTTTTGCTGCTGAATCGTGCGCCATATCGTTTGAGCGTTTCACGCTGCGGATAGGTATCGCCAAGCAACCACCACCACGGGCGTTCCTGTGGACTGCGCTGGCTCTTCTCGGCACGAATGCCTGCCACCGATGCTTCCTTCTCGCCCGTCGATGGTGCAACCGGACGAAATCCCGATGGATTGAAGCCCGGACCGGAACGTGCTGCGGATTCAGCATAAGCAGGATTGCGTCCGTGTGGCAGTTCGAGCCAGCGGTCCGCCTGCCACAGATAGACCGCTGCCCGGTGATGTTGGCGTGTCACTGCTTCCGCCCGTGCCAGTTCGTTGGCATCTACACTAAGCAGTAGATAGCCATGTCGGACGGTAGTCTCACCGTCAATCTGGATATAGCGGTAGGACGCATGAGGCGACGACACATCGCGTGCCTTCGCCCCATACAACGTCAGCAGCGTCTCATAGGCAGCGCTCGTATATCCTATTTTGTACGCGCTCACCATCTGGTTCGTGCCGGGGGCTTTTACCCGCTGTGAGCCATACGTGTGAATTGCCAGAATGTGGGTCTCAGCCATGCCGCGCTCCCTTCAGGGCAAAGGTCATCAGGTGCGCTTCCTTCTGGCGGCTGACCATATAGTCGTAGCCGCGCTTCGTCCCCTGGCTGTCACCATTCCACACGAACACGCCCCGCTGCGAATTGTCCACCATCCAGCGGCCACGGACGTGGTAACGGTCATACAGATGTCCTCCTGCGGCGCGGTAGGTATCACGCTCGATCTTGATGTAGCCGCCGTGTGAGCAACCGCCGTTGCGCGGACGATTGGTGACACCAACGACCAGCACTTTCGCCTTCAGCCGCCGACATTCCTGCACCACCACCATATCCACCCCTTTCGGATTGTCACCGACCACGATGGTATGACCGAGTTGATGCACGCGACGCACCACCCGGCGGGCGTAGTCCAGCGCCTCGCGGTTGGCGTAGCGCGACCCGGCAATCATGATGTGTGTTTCCGACACAGCCTGCGGTGACACGGTGGGAGCAGCCTCGCTGCCAGCATCGTCCAGCGGTTTCTGTGTCAGTCGCGCCGACTGCGCCAATTCGTCGGCTTGAGCATTCTGACCACGCGGTATCCAGGTCAGAGTGACCGTGTGCTGTTCCAGTAGGTTCTGAAGCTGCTGCCACAAATCGAGATTGGCGACCTGTTCGCCCCGTGCGTTCTTCCAGCCGCGTTTGATCCAATCCACCAGCCACTCGTTCACACCGCGCACAACGTAATTCGAGTCGGTGAAAAGCTGCACCGAAGAGCCTGCCTGTTTGAGTGCCTTCAATGCTTCGATCACTGCCGTGAGTTCCATCGCGTTCACGGTGGTATCCGTCGCGCTGCCCTGTAAGATGCGCTGATGTTCACCGCACTGAAGTACCGCTGCCCAACCGCCAAGACGGGTCTGTGTCTCACAGCTTCCATCGGCATGAATGCTAATCGGGTTCATGATGACCTCTCTGTAATTCAATTTGTAATGTGATAGAGCAAAAAAAGAGCCAGTTCATCACTGGCTGCGGACTTCCCCAATAGACTCGAAACCGATGCCATGATGCGCTGCTACTTTCTCCAGAATTTCGACCAGAATGTAGCGATGACAGTGCTTCGTCGTCGTGTGTGTGTCCTTGCAGTAGCAGCAAACGATCAACTCATCGCTGCTCAACGCTTCCAGAAACGCGGCTGGATTCGCCTGATACCGCTGTCGCATCAAGGCTGTGTACTGGCTTCGATATTCATCCCAGGTGATTTCATCCCGTTTGGATGCCATCACCATCGTCCAGGTTGGCGCGAACACCGCACCCAACCCCATGCCACTTTTGACCGTCGTATTCAGCACGCGCTGTCCGACACGTCCCTGATAATCAATCCGCGCGGTTCCCACACGGCATACATGTTTTGCTTTATCAGCCATATGATTTACTCCTGACTGAGAAAATTCAGAATGGAAAACGCTCTTACGCGCAGGTTGCCGCCCGAATGCGCCCCGGCATAGCTCAGTACCCTGAGCCACGACCACGAGACGTTGACCCTTCCGGTAAGCAGCTTCTTGTTCTTCACTGCTTCATCCGCGACGATCTGCGCTCGATGTGCTGTGTGCAGCTTGCCAAAACAGTGTTTCAAAACCTCCTTCGGAGAAACACTGTCCTGCATCACAGGATCGAGAGCGTTTGATACTGCGAGTCATTGCGATCATCTGTAGGAGTTCGTCGGGGCACAGTGGCTCCGGGAAAACTTACGACGCGCCCTTTCGAGCTAACGCGGCCTGATTAACGAAACATCCGTCTGATCGATAACCCGCATGTATTTTTGTTAAGGTGCATTTCTGCACAGGTCTTACCACGTCGGGGTTCCCCGCTGCTCACCTGAAAGGCGGCACGGGTTTGCTATGAGAGAAACGGCGCAAGCCAGAAGCAAAC
>JAIOHN010000544.1 GCA_019912985.1 Anaerolineae bacterium
CGTCGGCGTCGGCGTCGGCGCAGGCACCCGAACCACCTGCCCCACCTGGAGTAATGGGCCGCAATTCGGTCCACCACTCGGTATCTCGAAGTTACAACCAAAAAATGCAATATCTGGATTTAAACGAGCCAGAACTTCTAATGTAGTGGCGTTATTGGCAGCAATATCGACAATGGTCTCGCCTTCCAACACGATGTGTTCCAGGATCGAGGTATCAACATTCAGTCCTGTTTGTTCGTCGGTTGGCGCAACCGCCTGCTCAGGCACAAAGGTGGTTGGTGTAAGTTCCAATCCCTCAGGCGTTGGTGTGATTGTCTGCCGTGGGATCGAAATGACAGACCCTACCCCAGGCAGCGTGTCAGCATTCAGGATATTTTCGTTGATCGCTACCACTTCAGGGATAACACTGGCATCACGATACCCGTAAAGCTGGATGATATACAATAGCGTATCACCTGACGCAATCGTGTGCTCATAAGGGCCTAGCGTCGCTGTTGGCGGTGGGGGGAGCGTCGGCGGGCCGGGTGTTGGTGATGGTGTAGCGGTTTCGACTAATGGCGCATTATCTGGCAATGTCGGCGTAGGTGATAAGCTTGGCGTAGGCGTGGGTGCCGTAGGCGTATCCGTGTACACAATCGCCTCTACAGTCGGGCTTACATCGCCTTGTGGTGCAGGAGCAAAATTACAGGCTGCCAGCAGCATTAGCAGCAGCATTGGTATAAAGCGCTTGATGATCATTCACTTGCCTCCGCCAGCGCTTCCCAGTAAAAGGATAACGGTTCGGTGGTGAAATAGGGTTGTCCCGGGCGATCCACATCAATGACACTGACGCGCCAGCGGTACTCATGACGCGTCCCATCGGTCCCCTGCCATTCCTTGGGCAGCACCAGGAATAGTTCCGTTGTATCAGCCTGATATGTGTCGCCGGTGGTGATGTCCTCAGCCTCCACACGGTACACCTGTCCACTAGCCAGAGAGCCTGAAGCTACCCACCTCAACGTGACAAATTCATCACGCTGAAACAACATCCGGTCGCTAGGACTCATAGCATTCGGCGCGTTGAATGTTGGTGTTGGCGAAGGCGTGGGAGTCTCGCTACCAGATGGTGTCGGCGAGAGAGTCGGTGTTGCTGTCGGCGAAGGAACGCGGATGCGCTGGCCTTCAATAAGGCTGACCGAGCACTGTGCTCCACCGGCTTCCAGACCAAAATCGCATTGCGAAAAGGTCACTTCCGGGTTCAGTTCCGAGAGGATTTTCACATTCGCCCCATATTGGTATGCCACCGAGATGATCGTTTCACCCTGCGCAACAGTATGCCACGCAACACCCGGCTGCAATGTCTCGGTAGGCGGCACGGGCAAACCGGAAAGTGGGTTAATTTCGACAGCGGCCACCTCCTGGCTTGACGCTTCACCTTCCACCGCTTCGGTAGAGTCACTGCTATCAGCCTCTGGATTAGGGGTCGGTGTCGGCCAGGGGATAATCAAGGTTTGGCCGACTTGAATCAACTCCGGTGCATCCAGCCCGTTTTCCTCTAGCACAAGGTCAATTACAGCGAGATCACGATGCCCACAACGTTGAACAATAGCGATTAAACTATCGCCCTGCTGCACTTGCTGCATACAAGGACCTGGGGTATCAGTGGGGGCCAACGTCTCTGTCATGGTCGGTGCTGGTGTAACCGTATTAAGCACAATTGTTGGACGCAGTGTGTTTGTCGCTAGACTTGTATCTACACCGCCTCCCGGTGAAGCTAATGCGGTCGCAGCGGGTGTCCCCGACATCATACTGTAGAAATTCACACCCATTACGAAAACAACACCCATGCAGGCGATCACTGCCAGCAGCAGCATACCCACCAGAATATAAGTACCACCGCGCCAGCGAACATTGCCCTCAAAGAGATCGGTCTCCCCATATTGATGGTCATAAACAGGTGCAGGCTTTTGCTTACTTGAGGACAGCCTATCAGTTACCGGCTGCGTCTGTTGGAGTGATGCGCCACAGGCGCTGCAAACAGCAGCATTGGGATGTGCAGGTGTGTGGCAGATCGGACAGATTTTGTGCGCCAAATTCAGAAACCATAAATCGCGAACAGATATAAATACGACGCACAATTATACTCCGATGCCACAGGAGCGCGAGGGTCGGACAAATGGCAGATCTTAGAGCAGTTCAACGATCAATCGTACTGCTTGGGGTCCAGCGCATCCCGCAGGCCATCACCGACAAAGTTGAATCCGAGTACGTTCAGCATAATCGCCAGGCCAGGGAAAATCGCATACCACCAGGCATTGGTCGTATAATTTCGCCCAGTATCGATCATACTTCCCCAACTGGGGTTAGGGATCTCCACCCCCAGGCCAAGAAAGCTCAGGCCGGACTCAGACAAAATCACGCCTGCCACGCCCAACGACGCCAGAACGATCACGGGCGCAATGCCATTCGGCAGGATATGACGTAACATAATATGAAACGCGTTGGCTCCCAACGCCCGCGCCGCCATCACATAATCAAGCTCTTTGAGCACCAGCACCTGGCTACGCATCATCCGCGCGATGGAGGCCCATCCAATCAAACCCAGGGATAGGAAGATACTCTGCTTGCTTGGTTCCATGATAGAAACCCACACAATCAAAAATACAAGCGTGGGCAGTGCAAACAGCGCATCCGTGAGACGCATCACAAAGTCATCAATCAGCCCGCCGTACCAGCCGGAAATCAGGCCCATAATGATGCCAATGGACACCGAGATACTCTGCGCAATAAAAGCTACTTCCAGTGAAATACGTGCGCCATAGAGTAAGCGACTAAAAATATCGCGACCAAACTCATCGGTGCCTAAAAAATACTGGCCACCCGGCGGCTGCAAACGATTCGCCGCATTAGTCTGGTTAGGGTCGTAAGGCGCAACTGATGGGCCAAACACCGCTGAAAACAGCATCAGCAGTACAATAATCAAGCCCACAATAGCAATCTGATTACGGAAAAAGGCCCTTAAGAAGCGGCGCCGTGTCCGGGTTACAGGTTCTTCGCCAAGTCGCACAACCGGAGACGATTGGTTTACATTGTTGGGCTGTGCTGAAGTTGTCATCGTTTGATCGCTTTCTAGCTATACCGGATTCGCGGATCCACCAGCGCGTAAATTAAGTCCGTCAAGAGATTCACGAACAGCACAATCAAAGCACCGTAAACCAGAATACCCATAATGACAGGTGTATCTCTAGTCTGGATGGCAGGCACAATCGCGCGCCCCAAACCCGGCCAGTTAAAAATCGTCTCTGTCAACAGCGATCCTGTCATTAAACCGCTGATCTGGATGCCTACAACGGTAATCACCGGAATCAATGCATTACGCAGATGGTGGTTAAGCAGTACCACCTGTCGAGGCAGTCCCTTGGACTGTGCTGTTTTCAGGAATTCCTGTCCGCGCACCTCAAGCATTGACGCCCGGGTAATACGCGTGATGACTGCGGCCAGGCTGGTCCCCAACACAAGCGATGGCAGCACCATGTAGATAAACTGCCCGTCCCCATACCCCGCAACCGGGAACAAAGCGATCCCAGTTTTGGATTGAGTCAAAAACAACTGCGCCAGAAGCCCCTGCCAGAACACCGGCATTGACAGACCGATCAACGCAAGCACTACCACCAGGTGATCAATCCACGAGTATTGCTTAAGCGCCGAAATAATGCCCGTAGGAACGCCTATCAACAGCGAAACGACCATCCCACCCATCATGAGTTGCAAAGTTCGCGGCAACCGATAGCCGATAATATCGACCACTTGCTGTTTCTGCACAAACGATTTACCCAGATCAAGCCGCAGCGTTCGCCACAGGAAATCCAGATACTGCACCATAAACGGGCGGTTGATCCCCAGCTCTTCTTCCATTCGCTCAATCTGTTCAGGTTCAAGCCGGTAGTACTCCTCACCCATGGTCGCCCGTATGGGATCGCCAGGCATGAGATATGCCAATGCAAAGGTAATGGTATAGATGATCAACAGAGTGGGAATCATCTGGAGCAGGCGTCGCCAGATATACTTCGTCAAAACCCAATACCTCTCACAAAAAAGAGGGGCGACTTTCGCCGCCCCATTACGATCAATCGTTCAAAATCAGGAGGGCATTGCCTCGGTATCAAGGCTGACTTCCCACAGAGGTGCGGTATAAGTGCCGCCTGGGCCGGGGTTGAAGTCCTGCACCCACGGTTTTTGCAGCCACGAGACCTTGCTGTACGCTGAGGGAATGACCACCGCATCATCCATCACGATGTCATGGACCTGCTGGTAGAGTCCTTCGCGCACGTCAGGATCAAGCTCCACCATCGCCTGGCGCAGCAGATCATTGACTTCAGGATTATCATAGCGCATGGAGCCGCGACCATCCAGAATCAGGAAGTTGAACACGTCAGCCGGGTCAACCAGACCAGCCGCCCAACCATTCTGGAAGATCATGGCATCGTCCGCCACAATACTATCCCAGTAGGTGCCACCATCTTCAATGGCGAATTCAACCTGAACACCCAGAGATTGCAGCGCTTCCTGCCAAACAACGACCTGCGCCTCATCACTGATGGATTCGAGCAGGTGAATCTTGATCACTGGCAAACCTTCACCGTTCGGATAACCCGCTTCTTCCAGTAGAGCTGCCGCTTTTTCAAGGTCAAAGTCGTAGATTGTTGCCGGGGTTGAAGCAGGCATCGCCGGAGGCAGCATACCGAGTGTGGCCGGGAAACGAGCGCCCTCTTCGAAAACATCCCAGGCAGTTACTCTGTCCAGAGAATAGCTCAGCGCCTGACGCACCAACTTGTTTTCGGCCAGGAAGCCGGTCTCCATATTGAAGCCCCAATAACGAACGTGCAAGCCCGGTTCCTCGTTAAATTCATCCGGGAATTCTTCCATCACGGCTGTACGCTGCCCCGATGGGAAGGAGAACAGGAAATCAAGCTGATTTTCGCGGTAATCCAGTAGCGCGGTATTTTCATCACCGTAATTGATAAAGCGAATCCCATCAACCACTGGAACGCCTTCCTGCCAGTAGTCCGGATTCCGCTCCAACACCAGCCGGTCCTGACGCAGCCATTCCACAAACTGGAAGGGGCCTGTACCCACAACCTTGTTGTTAATATCTTCACCCAACTGCTCATAAGCGGCAGGTGAGGTGATGGAAATCATACCGTTTACCAGGAAAAGACGATCTGGTTGCTCAAGCGTAATTTCAACTGTGTAGTCATCTGGAGCTTTAATACCCTCGACATCTTCAGCCTCACCAGCAGTATAAGCTGCGGCACCCAGAATGACGTCCAATTCACCAGCCTTACCAGAGACATTCTCATCTCCGCTCAGGGCCGTGAGATAATTCCAGACAACCTTATCAGCGGTTACCTCGCGCTCACCCTCGCCATATTCCACACCATCAATCTGGTGGAACAAGACACCTGGGCGCAAGTGAAACGTGTAGACCTGATTACCATCATCGTTCTCACTCACGTCCCAGCTTTCTGCCAGAGCGGGATCAATCTCACCAGTATTGGGATTGTAGCGGGTTAAACCTTCCAGAACATTGCGGGTTACCGTGCCAATGGCAATCGTATCCGCAGTAAAAGGATTAAGATGCTCCGGATCTGTGGTAATTGGATAACGAATCACCACCGGCTCCTGCGCACTGATCGCCACTGGCGCAAGCAACGCAGTGACCATCAGAATCGCCAAGACAAGGGTAAATTTCCTTCTCATGTGTGCCTCCATAAAAACAATACACTGACCAAATAATGAAGCAGGGCTATCCAGATCGCATTGGCGATTCTGAATGAAATCCACATCAGATTTGATATGGTTTTCGAAAAACTGTGGCAATGGGCATACAATAACACATCCCAAATACTGTTTCAACAACTTAAGGTTCAAAACAAAAGGACCCTCTTGCGAGGGCCCTGAAGATTTAGTTAACTGTTTCAATCTATTTCGACGTATACACTTTTTGATGCCGACGGTGCATGTTCATAAATGCAACGAGGATATCGGATGTGGTGATGATCCCTACAAGCGTCTCGCCACGCATTACCGGCAGACAGCTAATCCGATTATTCAGCATAAGCCGTGTGGCTTCTTCAGCGGATGTATCCGGCTCAACAACAATCGGCGCTGGTGTCATCAGCGAGCGAATCTGTAAGCTGCTTACCAGCTCATCATCCTGCCAACGTTCCCGCATAATGTAAGGCGAGTTTAACGCAGTGCGACAATCGCGATCACTGACAACACCGACGAGATGCGAATCGTAGCCCAATACAGGCAGGTGGTGGCAGTTCACCCTTTCCATGATTTCCAGGGCTTCTCGTAGGGACTGGCTCTGGTTCACTGTAACCGGTTTTTCGGTCATAATTTCAGATACATACATTGTCGCACTCCAATAAAACTCGGCAATCAATGACCGGTTTCCAGTTGAACATTGTTACGAGACTTTACTAACATCCGAAAAATATCGGACTCCGTCAACATACCCACCAGATGACCTCGATCATCAACAACCGGCAGCCCACTTACCTTTCTATCGAGCATGATTTCCGCAGCATCGATGATCGAAGATTCTGGATGAGTCACAAAGAGCTTTCTCGTCATCACTTTTTCAACAACGAGTTGTGCCCAGAGGTAATTCAGTTCCCAGATACTGAGGGTTGTGGCATCAGAAGGACTGGCTTCACGCACGTCACCGACCGTAACAATGCCAACTAATTTGCCTTCGTCAACGACTGGCAAACGGCGTATGCCATGTTCTTTCATGACTTGATGGGCAAAACTAATAGGATCACGAGCGCCTATCGTAATGACTGGCGTGGTCATCCATTCTTTCACCAGTACACTTTCCATCGCTTGCCTCCCGCTCTCTCATTACAAAGCCTACAATCAAAT
>JAIOHN010000545.1 GCA_019912985.1 Anaerolineae bacterium
GGGTGGCGCGAACACCTATTTGACGGTACCGACTTTTACTCACGACATTATTATTCGCCTGACACGCGCAGATTGACAATGCGCATACCAACCGCAGGCGGTGCTTTTATCGCTGCCTGCGGTCTACTCCCAGCAGTCCAACCGCTTTCCGTGAGAGCATGCTCTCGGATTCTATGTGAAATAAGAAACGGCGGAAATAAGATAAATCTTGTATACTTCCGCGAAACAGTGGGCAAACGCAAATTTCGATAGTCTGGCATCATCCCTGGTCTATTTGACACGGCCTGTTGCGAGTATATAATATGAGCAATTATATATTTTACATGCGCGCAAGTAGCTTATGTATTTATTTCCAAAAGTGGAGTTTGACTGAAACTCCATCCGTCGAGTTACATAGTCAAAGCAGCGTATTAATAGAATTTTTGAGTAAAAGGAGCAAATTGTGTATCAAAAGCTGAAAAAATTTCTTTTGTTCGGTGCCATACTCACTGTCCTTTCGACTTTATTTCTTACGGGTGTAGCGGCACAGGATGACGCAACCCCTGAAGTCATTGAGATCGAAGCCCCGGCAGAAGGTGGCGCAGAAACCGAATTATCGGGCGAGGTCGTGGTCAGCATTGCCTCCAACGACGTACAAACCTTTCAAGCTCTGGCGGATGCCTACATGGCGCTGCACCCTAACGTCACCGTAAGTATCGAATTAAAACCCCAGAGTGAAGAAGAGGCTTATCTGCAATTTGTTCGCGCCCAGTTCGCTGGCGGTACACCGCGTGTCTCCATCATCGAATCACCCCACTTCCGCGATCTGGCGCAGGAAGGTCGGTTGGTGAACTGGGCCTCTTATTTGCAGCAAATTAACCCTTATACTGGCGAAAAATGGGAAGACAGCTTCGAAGACTGGGCGCTAAACCTCGTTCGCGATCCCAACACGGGTGAGATGTACACGATGCCCTATATGTCTGTCCAGACCTTCTGGGTCTACAACAAGCACATCTTTGAAGAAGCTGGTATTACTGATGTACCCAACCAACCAACCTGGGGGCAACTGGTTGAGTGGTCAGAAAAAATCAAACAGGCAGGCTACATCCCTGTCAGCATGGAAGGCACCATTGACCAGATTTGGAGCGGTGGCCGTATGCCATGGCTTATGCGATCAGCCATGGACCAGTACCATCGCGACGATCTTGAGATTATCCGCTGCCAGCCCGGTGATTGGTGCTACCGTGAGGGTATTGACGACATCTGGACTTATGATCCCAGTGATCCGCGCAATGACGATCCTGATAGGGTTTCAATCAACATTGTCCGCCATCTCAATGCCCTGAAAGACGGTGACATCCGCTTTGACACCGAATGTATGGCCGACATGATGGACCAGATTGGTGAGGTTTTTAAGACCTCACATGGTTATGTTCCTGAAGGTTGGGCCGGGATGCCAGATGCTTACCCGCTCTTCCTCACGCAGAAAGCCGCGATGTGGATGGTCACGGGTGGATTTTACACCAGCTTCCCCAAAGATATTCGCGCGCTGGCTGAAGGCGAGTATGGCGGCGCAGCGGAAGTGGGCGCTGAGGACTCAGCCGCCGCACAACTTTTCGACTACGGCACCTTCTCTTTCCCCACATTGGAAGGGGACTGTGTGCAAGGTAACGCTCGTGCGAATGAACTGACCAGCGGCTATCTGGCTATTCCGGTAAAAGATCGCACGCAGAACGCGCTTGAGGTTGACTTTGTGATGTTCTGGACCAGCCCGCAGGGCATGGAAATTTTCCTTCAGAACAAACTCGACCCCAATAACCTCCAGGGCGGCATCAATGGACCACCGCTGATTAAAGGCGTATCGCTGCCGCCAGAGCAAGCCGCGCTGTTTGAAAACGCCAATTTCATCGGCAACTATGAAAAGCCAGGGGTACCCGGCGACTCGGTAGCACGTGGATTCTTCAAATACGAACCCACCATCCGTGAATGGGCAACAATGGCGCAAATGTTCTTTAACGATGAGATAACAGCAGAAGAATTTGCTCAAAATTACCAGAAATTGCTGGAAGATAATTTCGACCAAATTCTCGAGTATCTGAATATCACACCGGAAGATCTTGAAGCACCAGAGAAACAGCCACCAGGTTGGGTCGCTGCCGGGCCAAACTAATTTGGCGGGCGAACTTAACACAGGTAATATCAACGCACTAAAATAGAACACCTGCCTGGACGACATGTTCAGGCAGGTAACTATAAATGTCAGAATGTTATTTTCAGTCAATTTAATCATACTTAGGATTTTTGCCCTCAAACCCTGTGCCATGATGACAAACTACTCACATAAACAACCCACTGGGACACCAGGGATATGAAATCACCGATCCGACTTATTGGTATCTTCTTTTTGGTAGGTATTGTTGCGCTGGTCGCCATCTCACTCACCCAAACGCAATCCAATGGCATCCTGTGGGACTTCGCCAACGGCGGGCGCATCAATACCACAGCTATTAACAGCAGTGGCGAGCATATTGCCTTTGGGTCATCAGATAATATGCTGCGCGTGTATGATTCCGCTGGTAACGCGATATGGGAATTTGAAGCTGAAAACAGCATTCTAGGTGCCGATACGACGGCGGATGCTCAACATACAGTTGCGGCATCGGAAGACCGGAACGTCTACCTGTTGGATGCAGATGGGCAACCCCTCTGGCAATTTAAAGCACAGCGTTCCATGAATAATGCCGCCGTCGCGGACGATGCGTCATTGATCGCAGCAACCTCCAATGAC
>JAIOHN010000546.1 GCA_019912985.1 Anaerolineae bacterium
CTGATGATGAGCGTTACCAGAATCTGCGCCCGGTTACGCGGCGTGAAGCTTATCAGGCAGACATTACCTACGGTACGAACAACGAATTCGGCTTTGATTACCTGCGAGATAACATGGTGGTCGATAAAAGCCAGCTGGCGCAGCGCGAAGTGTTCTACGCGATTGTGGACGAGGTGGACAACATCTTGATCGACGAGGCGCGTACACCATTGATTATCTCCGGTCAGGCTGATCCACCATCCGAGTATTACAAAACCTTCGCGCAAATCGTGAAGACTCTGAAACCAAGCAGCCCCGACAGCGTGGAAGAAGAAGAACCCGATGGTGATTACATCATCGATATTAAAGACCGTGTCGCTTATCTGACCGAAGCCGGTGTGGAGAAAGTTGAGCGGCGGGTAGGGGTTGAGCAGCTTTATCACCCCGACCACGCGGAGATGATCCCCTACCTGGATAACTCGCTGCGCGCCCATGCCCTTTATCATCGCGATAAAGAGTATGTGGTTCAGGAAGGCCAGGTGATTATCGTCGACGAGTTCACCGGGCGCTTGATGGTTGGGCGGCGCTTCTCGGAAGGCTTGCACCAGGCGATTGAGGCCAAAGAAGGGGTGCAAATCCGCCGTGAAAATATGACGATGGCGACCATCACTTTCCAGAACTTCTTCCGCATGTACGAGAAGCTGGCGGGTATGACTGGTACGGCGCTGACCGAGGCGGAAGAATTTGAGAAGATCTATGACCTGGAAGTGGTGGCGATCCCCACCAATGTGCCGGTGATCCGCGACGACCGGGATGATCTGATTTACGCGACTGAAGCCGCTAAATTCCGTGCGATTGTCGAAGAAGTTCGGGAACGGCATGAAAATCATCAGCCAATCCTGATTGGTACGGTGGCGATTGAAACATCCGAGCGGCTTTCAAAAGAGCTGAAGAAAGCGGGTATACCGCACGAGGTTTTGAACGCGAAGCAGCACGAACGCGAAGCGGTGATTATTGCCCAGGCAGGACGTCCCGGCGCGGTGACGATCGCAACCAACATGGCCGGTCGTGGTGTCGATATTCTGCTTGGTGGCAATCCGGAAGGGTTGGCACGCGAAAATCTGCGTAAGCAGGGTGTTGAGATCAGCGAGGCGACGCCGGAACAATGGGCAGAGGCGCTGGCTGAAGCCGAGGTCGAGTATAAGGCGGACCGGAAAACCGTGCTGGAAGCAGGTGGCCTGTTTGTGTTGGGTACGGAACGCCATGAAGCTCGACGTATCGACAATCAGCTGCGCGGTCGTTCTGGACGTCAGGGTGACCCGGGCGCGTCCCGTTTCTTCCTCAGCCTGGAAGATGAATTAATGCAGCGTTTCCAGGGCGATCGGGTGAAGAACTTTATGTCCTGGGCCAGCATCCCCGAGGACGAGCCGATCGAACACGGCATCATGACCAAATCTATTGCTCAGGCGCAGGTGCGGGTGGAAGGCCACAACTTTGACATCCGTAAACGCGTGCTGGAATATGACGATGTGGTGAACAAGCAGCGTGAAATCATCTACAAGCAGCGGCGCGAGCTGCTTTCAGCGGAAAGCCTGCGCGATCAATACCTGGAGAATATTGAGCAGGGTATTGAGGAAGTGCTTGATGAGTTCATCGGTGATGCGGATGACTCGGATACCTGGGATGTCGAAGGGCTGTATCGCCAGCTTTTCACTGTGTTCCCCGTGCCAGAGGATATTACGCCGGAATCACTGGCTGAGATGAACCTGGAAGATCTGGAAGATGCGCTTATTGATGCAGCTCGCGAAGCCTATGACCGTAAGACAAGCGAGTTGGGTGAAGAGTTGATGCCACGGGCCGAGCGTCTGGTGATGTTGAGCACCGTCGACTATTACTGGCGGCGGCATCTGACCGACCTGGACATCCTGCGCGAAGGGATTGGCCTGATGGCGATTGCCCAGCGCGACCCGCTGGTCGAGTATCAACGCAGCGCGTTTGAAATGTGGCGCGAGATGCAGGCCGAAATTAAGCAGAAAGCGGCGCGTGACATCTTTACCGTCCAGGTCAACATGCCGCAGCCGCGTCGTCAGATGCAGGCGGTACGTGCGATGGTGGGCAACAACGGCGCTGCCGCTGCCCGGCCAGAGCCTGTGCGCAAATCAGCCAAGGAGAAAATTGGCCGTAACGACCCCTGCTGGTGTGGGAGTGGCAAAAAGTATAAAAATTGTCACCTCAAAGAGGATCGTGTCGGTGCAAATTAGTTGGTACCCTGTCGCTAATCTGTTATGATATTATACGATGAACGCCGCTTCACCTGATGAACAACCACCAGGTGAAGCTTTGATGCCAGTAGGAACGAAGCATGACCGATATGGATTTAGCGAAGCAATTGATGGATGACATAAATCCGCATTTGCTGGATTTTCTGCGCAAAAAGGTGAACTCCTTCATCAAGTGGGATCTGGTGCGTTTTTTCCACGACAATCCCCACGCGGCAGATACATCGGAAAACATCGCGCGTTATATTGGCCGCGATGCACGTACCATCGAAGATGAATTGGATGGCCTGGTGGACGCAGGGGTTTTGCAAGTGAGTCAGGTTTCTGACCTCAGCATTTATTCGCTGGCGAAGGATAAAGAAATGCGGCGGTTGATCGGTGAATTTGTTGAAGCCTGCAACGACCGTCAATTTCGCGTGAAGGCGATTTATCACGTTATCCGCGCCATGCGCTGAGTTCCTGATCCACAGTGTCAACCACCTCACTTAACCAGTTTCTGCTGCTTTATGGCTGGTTTGCAATTGCAGCATTAATCGCTTTTATGCTGCTCATTGCTCGCTTTTACCAGAATTTCTCTGGTGAGTTAACCCATTTCCGCTGGTATACACTCCCTCTGTTTTTCTACGGTGTGGCGATTGTACGCTATTCCAGTATTAACCAGGCAAGCGGTGATCTCCTTGGGGATCTCTCGTTGGGGGTTGCAGGGGCGGTCTTGCTATTTCTCTGTCTCCATCTTTACCGGCTCATGACCGCCGGACGTAAGCAAAGGTAAGGGTTTGTTTTGGCGATTGATGTACTGCCGTTGTTTGGCCTGTTGGGGTCTGTTGCATTATTTGTGATGTTGGTGGTGATGGGCCTGTTAAGCAAACGGCTGGGTAGTGTGACGCGAACTCCTCCCTATTATGTCTGGTTTTTCGTGGCGGCGGCATTGATCGGTATCAGCGCCCTGCTGCAAATGCTTGATGGTGG
>JAIOHN010000547.1 GCA_019912985.1 Anaerolineae bacterium
GGTAGATGTGTTGGTTGATGGTTCCGCCGTGGTTACGCAGTTGGCGTACCCCAACACACAGGCTGGTAACGATGGCTTTTTCGAGGTCGAAGTTCCTGCTGGGACTTATGATGTTCAGGTTGTTTCATCTGACGGCGGTGATGTGCTGATTGATCTTCCTGAGACGACTTTCGACTTGAATCAAAGTTACTTAGTGGCTGCCGTGGCCGGCGCTGACGGCCCGACAGTTGAGGTCACTTCAAGCACTGTCCCTGGCAACAGCATCTATGATGTGCTCGTAAGTGACAGCCGTTTCAGCACCCTGGTATCGGCTCTCCTGTCGGCCAACCTGGGCGAAACACTGGATACAGGTGGCCCGTTCACTGTGTTTGCGCCAACCAATGGTGCCTTTGATGCTATTCTGAATTCCCTGGGAATGACCTCAGCGGATATGATGACAGATGGCCTCAATCTTGGCCCGGTCCTGCTGTATCATGTGGTCGATGGCGAAGTGAAAGCCGAAGCATTGGTGACCATGGACAGTGTGACGACCCTTCAGGGTGAAGACATTACTGTTTCGACTGGCAACTTTGGTGCAGTTCTGAATGGTGACGTCAATGTGACCCGTACCGACCTGACGGCAGACAACGGTGTTATTCACATCGTTAATCATGTTTTGCTGCCACCGTCACTGGCGGAAGTGCTCGGCATGTCAATGGGTGACGAGACCATGGCTGAGGAAATGACAGAAGAGCCCATGATGGAAGCCACTGAAGAGCCGATGATGGAGGCGACTGAGGAGCCCATGGAAGCTACGGAAGAGGCTCCGATGGAGGCGACCGAAGAACCACCCACGGCGACTGAAGAGGCATCCTCGTAGTTGTTTGAGATCGCTTGAATGGAAAGACCGGACAAAAATCCGGTCTTTTTTGATTCTCGATTGTTGCTTTTGATTTCCGTTATGATCGCGAATGGCGCAAAAGTACAGCGAATACAAAGCGTGGCAGGCGTGTCATGCGTTTAATGCGCCAGGGTTGAAGGTAGAGCCGGTAGAGCCACTCCAGCCCGAAACGCTGCATCCATAACGGCGCGCGTGGAACCAGCCCTGCGATGAAATCGAATGCGCCGCCCACACCCATTGCCATATTGACCTGTAAGCGCGGCAGATTACGCGCAATCCACTTATCCCGTGCGGGTGCGCCGTAAGCGACAAACAGCAGATGAGCGCTGCTGGCATTCACGTGCTCGACAATTTCATCTTCTTCTTCTGGTGTGGGATTGCCGCTGTAAGTTCCGGCAATTTGCAGGCCGGGATAGCGGCGCTGGAGTTCGGCAGCGGCTTGCTCAGCGACGCCGGGAGCCGCCCCCAGTAGAAACAGGCGCCATCCCTCGCGTGCAGCTCGTTCCGCGATAATGGGTAAACCATCGGAGCCGGTGACACGCTGCGGCAGTGGTTGACCGAGATAGCGGCTGGCATAGAGCAGGCCCACGCCATCCGGCACACACAGGTCTGCGCGCTGTAAGATGTGGCTGAAGTTGGGATCGCGCTGGGCCATCATGATAAATTCCGGGTTTACCGTGCAAACATGGTGAGGTCGCTCCAATTCAGCCGGTTCAGCGCACCACCTGGCGATGAGGTCGAGCCACTGGTCATAAGTGATCGCGTCGACTGGAATATCGAGAATGCGCAAATGCGGTGGTCGAGCAGGCCGAGGTGGGGCCGGAACTGTCACTGTTTCACCATTCAGCATCGCTTTAGCGGCAGCGATCACAGACGGTGGTGTGACCATGCGCATACAGGTGCGTGCGGGGCAGCCCTCGCGGAGGCCGATGTGATGATCGACGTAACTGCATGGGCTGCATTCAGGATGGCTGCTGAGCACAACCGAACGGCTGTCGGGTGTCCAGGGGCCGTAAGCCTCAGCATTGCTCGGGCCGAAAATCGCGATGACTGGCGTGCCAACTGCCGCTGCGACATGCGTAACTCCGCTGTCTGCGCCAATGAACAGGTCCGCTTTGGCAATGACTCCCGCCAGTTGGGGGAGGCTGGTCTGGTTGATGAGGTCGATGGGCGAGGTTTGCATCAACCGCTTGACTTCCGCGCTGTCATCATCTTTGCCACCGACCAGGACAATCTGCGCATTGGCCTGCTGAGCAAGCGTATCAGCGACCGTCGCAAAGCTGGCAGGGTCCCATCGACGGGCGCGGCTGTAACCGCCGCTGCCTGCGTGGATAATCACCGTGGGGCGGCTCGTTGGCGGGATGAGATCATCGTCTTCCCTGCAAGTTATCGCAGGCCGAGGCCGGGAATCCGCACCCAGCAAACCGACCAGATCGAGCCAATACTGCGCCTGGTGTCTGGCTCCGAAGCCACCATCGGGCAAGCGATCCGTCAGAAACCAGCCGTTGCCATTTTCCAGACCGATACGTCGTCGCGCACGGACGGCCCACGCAATCAGCGCGAACTTGAGTGTTCCAGCTTTCAAGGTGAAGTGATGGCAGTAGATCACTGTATCATGGTGGCCGATGGCTGCTAAACGGCGTAGGTTGGCTGGCTTCAGGATGGCAGTTGAGTTGTTGAACTGCTGCCGGTCCAGCGTCACGATTTCGTCTACAAGCTGGGTTCCTGCCAGCACTGGCACTGTATGGGACATTGCCAGCAGGGTGAGGTGCGCATCTGGGCGGGCTTCGCGCAGCGCTTCAAGCGCTGGTGTGGTCAATACCAGATCGCCAATATCACCGAGTTGGACAATTAATGTGCGTTCACGCATGGTTTTTTTGGGGTAATTTACGGTAAGATAGTTCATTGTACACGGGCAAGGATGGGAAAGCACGATGTACTATTTTGCTTATGGAAGCAATATGTCTTCCAGGATTATGGAGCAGTACTGTATCGAGGGCCAAAAGCTGATCGGTAAGGCGCTGCTGATGGATTACCGCCTCGCATTTACCCGCCAGTCGCAGCAGTGGGGGGCAGGTGTGGCTGATATTGTCCCGAGCCGGGGGCATTCCGTTTGGGGCGTCCTCTACAAAATCAATAAGCTGTGTTTGATGTCGCTCGATTTGAAAGAGAGTTACGGCATCGGTTACACACGAATCGCCTGCAAAGTGTTTTTGGAAGATGGTACCAAACTCCCTGCCATTACTTACACGGTGATCCGCAAGCTGTCACGTGAAGTCGCGCCATCGCGTGATTACCACGATACGATCATCGAAGGGGCAGAAGAAAACGGCCTGCCAATGGAATACCTCGACTTCCTGCGCAACATCCGCTCAGACCGCTAATCGCCTGACTTGTTTTAAGCAGTCGCGACTGCTTCCAGAATGGCCGCAACCTGCTCGGCTGCCGCTTCCCAGGTGAACTGCGCCGCCTGCTGGTAACCTGCCTCACGCAACTGGAACCAGCGTGCCTCGTCATCAGTCATGACCGCCATCTGCTTCGCAATCGCCTCTGTATCCAGCGGATCGACCAGCAACCCGGCCTTGCCGACCAGCTCTGGCAGGCTTGATGTGCTGCTGGCAATCACAGGCGTTCCACAGTGCATCGCCTCGATCACAGGAAAGCCAAAGCCTTCGTATAGTGATGGGAATATCAACGCCAGTGCGCCAGCATAGAGTGCGCCTTTGTCCGCTTCGTCGATGTAGCCGGGCAAATGGATGTTCGGCACCCCTTCGATCCACGCTTCCTCATATAACCAGCCTTTTCCACCAGCCAGCACCAACCCGGTCTCATCGTCTGGATGCTGTTCACGCCAGCGCGCATATGCCTGGACGATCCGCGCGATGTTCTTGCGCGGCTGTAGGGTGCCGATGAACAGAAAGTAGCGAGCAGGCAGGTGATACTTTTTGCGAACGGCTTCCACGTCGGTCACGGGTGGTGGGTCTACACCGGGGTAAACCACGCGGATTTTCTCCGGTGGTGTGCCATAAAAGTGGGTGAGGTCGTGCGCGGTGGCGTGACTATCGGCCAGGATGATACTGGCGCGGCTTGCGCTGTAGCGCGTGGTCCAATCGAGATAGCGGCGGGTCATATCAGGATGTGCTTCAGGGAAGTATTTAAAACCCAGGTCATGTACGGTGACCACCGCTCGTCCCGGAAAGAAAATGGGCAGTGTATGGGCTGGCACGAACGTAACATCCGGGCGATCTCGCCACAAAGCGCTTGCAAATCCCAGGTGGGTCCACAAACGCGGCAGCGTAATGACCCGCTGCTGGACCAGTGCAGAATCGAGATAAAGCCCTGGGGGTGGTGTGTCACGGAAATAGAGCGTGATATGCTGAGGATGATCTTCGAGCAGTGCGCGGATGAGTTGGCGGGCATAATGTTCGGTGCCGGTCACGTGTTCGACCGTGGTGCGACTGGCATCAATGGCGATGCGCATTACTCACGCCGTCGGAACAGGATGGGCATCAATAAGAAAATCAGAACCAACACCAGCGCTACCGGCCACAATCCGGCTGTCACGGCGAGGAGATTAGCCGGGAACATGCCTGCGGTGACTGTCCACCCGAGCACACCTACCACGATCAACATCACGGCCAGCCAACGATTGGTGAGCAAAAATGCCAGCCCTGCCGCCGCAATCACAAGCGGCCAACCGGTGACGAAATTGCCGGTCATGATCAGCGCGATTGTGGCTCCGGTGGTGAACATCAGCAGCAGCGCGAAAAACAACGCGCCGCGCGCCCACCGGCCTGAAGCTATCCAGCGCGCTAACAGTGAAAGACCAACTGCGCCGACTACCGCCAGCGTCACCAATGTCGAATTGGGTGGGTTTTGGGTAGTGGTCAGGACGAAGGTTAACCATGCGCCAATCACGATCAACGCCAGGGCAGGCACAACCGAATCGATTCGACCCCGCTGGATGGTGGTCATCGGCGGCATCGGGAAGAATAATTCCGGGTGCTGCATCCGGGCTTCGCGCTGCTGACGCGCTGCCAGTTCGCTTTCTTCGCGCGCCAATCGTTCTTGCTCGGCAGCTTCCCGCGCGGCCAGGACATCATCGAGTGTCGAGACCGCCGCCAGGGCTGCATCAATATCAAGATCGGGTGAGAAGTTCATCATCTCACCTTCGTCGGCCTCTGCGCTGAAGATGACCTCTTCCTCGACCTGACTTTCCACCTCGATGCCTTCGGGCATGTCCGGTGCGTCATCCGTTTCCAGCGATTCCGCTGCCTCTACAGCATCATCCGTGGTCACTATGGAATCATCAGTAACTTCCGGTAGGGCATCGTCGGCATCGACATTATCCGCCGGGGATTCTTCTGAATCAATATCAGGTGGCGCGAAGCGCGCTTCGTCATCTTGCATCGGCTTTTCATCCATGGCGTGTATTGTCGCTATTTTTTGGCGCGGGCGCAAGTTGTGAATTTCGCGGATGATATTTCACACCGGATAAGCCTTGTCATGCCTATGACGAGTCGCTATAATAACCTTCATGGCGACGTGGCCAAGTGGTAAGGCAAAGCTCTGCAAAAGCTTCATTCACCGGTTCGAATCCGGTCGTCGCCTCACCAACACAGGGTATCCTATTGATACCCTGTTTGTTTTTAAGAGATTAGATGCCTATGGATGCGGATCGTAAGCCCTCAGAGCAGAGAAATAAGCGGCAGGTCGCATCGCAACCCCTCCAAAAGCCGCTGCCAAATTACTCCCTGTCCACGGTGTGTCCGTCCTGTAATGCCGAAACCTACCGCCTGGCGTGCAAGGTGCGCTGCCCGCGCTGTGGTTTCATGTGGGATTGCAGCGAATTATAAGCCCCACAGCTTGATTGTCCCGTCAGCCGATGCGGAGGCGAACAATGTCCCATCGGGCGAGAATACCAGCCCATTTACGGACCCGTGATGATCTTCCAACCGCCGCAGCAGTGTGCGAGTTTCCACATCCCAGATATGCAAACTCATATCATTCTGCGCCGTCACCAGCAAACGGCTGTTAGGTGAGAAGACCGCCTGCGTGACTGCAAAATCTTCTGTCGCCAGGACAAAGGATTCGCCAAAATGGTCGTCCAGCGGCCACAATCGAATCGTCCGGTCAGCCGAGCCGGTAGCCAGCAGCGTGCCGTTGGGGGCAAAATCTGCTGTGAGGATGCTGTCTGTATGGCCGGTCATCTCTGGTAGTTCATTGCGTCCGTGGTCAGCCACGGTCCACAGCCGAACACTGTTCCCACCCAGATCAGATGCCACAATGCGGCTGTCCGCAGAGAAAATGACAAACTGCGTGGGGCTGGCGGTGCCGCTTTGATCTTTGATCAGGGCGATCTGTCGTGCAGTGCCAGTTTGCCAGATACGGATGCAGTTGCGTCTTCCGCGCAGATAATCCGTGAACGAAGCAAAATCCTCAGCAGCGGCAGCCATATACTGCCTGCTCGAGGAGATTCCGACCGCAGTGCAGACACTGTTCACTAATGGACGGTGATATTCAGTTTGCTCGCGCAGGTCCCAGATTTGCACCGCGCCATGTTCGTCCTGGTCGTTAGACGCCGACAAAAGCTGCATATTATCTAGAAATGCCAGTGAGACTACTCGTCCGGTTTCACTGTAAAATGCGCCTACCTCTCGCCCTGAAGGTATCTCCCATAACCGAATCGTCTCGTCCGTCCAGGCCGATGCCAGCAGATTGCCATCGGGAGAGAAAGCGACAGCAGTGGCTGCCATCGGTGCTGACGCGAATGGGCGCAGAGTCAGCGAGTGCTGAAGAACGGTCACGGATTGTGGCTGAAGGACCGCCAATCCCTGGGGATCGCCAAAATAAGGACATGCCTGACGGATCGAGGCTAACAGAAGCGAAGCTGCTTTCCAGTCACCGCGTTGTGCGACTTTCACGGCCTGTTGGTAAATCGGCTCCCATTCCAGGTTTAAAGTGGCCGCAGCGAGCGCAGCTTGTGCGTTGGAATTATCCGGCTGCAAAGCCAGGATCTTGCGGGCGAGGCGTTGCGCCTCAGCCCATTGTCCTTCTTTGAAGGCGTTGCGTAATCCACCGCTGAAACGGGCAATCCAGCCATCAATTACACGTGGCGCGTGCCATGTGTAAAGCTGCTCAACCAACTCTGTTGGCTGGTCTAGCAGCTCATTCATCATGCTATAGAGGAAGTAAGCCTGTTCTGCCTGGTTCTCCGCCATTTCCTCCGCCGCCCGCAGCAGGCTCTCACCATCCCGGTTGTTAATGACGATTTCGACTGGCGGCTCACCATTGGGTCCTGCCAGCGGCTCTGGGGGAATTTGGGCGGGGAGCGACAGGGCCTCCGCAAGCTGGCGAAGCGCCTGCTCGACACGAATTTTGTCCTGCGGCCAACCCTCAAGCCTTATTTTCTCTGCATCGTATAAGAATAGGAGAGGGGTTAAATCAATATCTGGCTCCAGCAGCACTGGCACAATTGGTTTTTTGCAGCGAATGGCCCAGGCGAGTTCTGCCCTGACCCATCGAGACTGCACGGCGTCGGTGTTGAGCAGCAGCAGGAAATGTGTGCGTCGGGCAATCTCTGGCCCTAAACGACCGATGAAATCCTCACCAGCGAGGATTTCCTGGTAATCCCAATAAACCTCTGCGCCCCGTTTGCGCAGTTCACCGGCCACATATTCAGCAATAGCTTTGTCCGGGCGTGCAAAGCTTACATAAACGCTCGGCATATCCCCCTCATTTCTTTCCTCAAAATCCATTGTAGTGCAGTTCGGACTTAAATGGGGGAATGAGAGCTTACAGGAAGTGTTTAGGTGAATGTTAGTTGCAATCTTTAAACTCGGTCATGTATAAGGGATCAAAGAGGGATCTGTTATCGTGAATGCGACTGTTATATCTAAAGTATTGCGGGCCCTGCTCAAGTGGTGGTGGCTAATCGTTGTTGCTGTGGCGCTCAGTACGGGTGCGGGTTATCTTATTCGCTCCACCCAACCGGATTTATATGCTTCCACTGTGACACTCCAGGTAGGGCAAGACCCTCGTACCGCCGTATCCAGTACATCATCAATCCAGGCGGGGGCAAATCTGATTAACGCCTATGCGGTGTTCGTCCGACGTCCTTTCATCCTTCAACCCGTTATTGATGACCTTCAATTAGGAATCACGGTTAATCAGTTTAATGACCTGATCAGACTGAATGATAATCCAAATGCTTCACTTTTAGAGGTCACTGTGATCGACACTGACCCGGACCGCGCGGCGGTGATCGCCAACCGCCTGGGTGAAGAAGCTGTCAGGCAAAGTGTGGTAAGTGGTAGTGCTAGCGATCCTGACTTTGTAGATCGGCAGATTCAAAATCTCCAGACACAGATCAATGAACTGGATGAGCGTTATAACGAACTGGTGGCCGAAGCTGCAAATCTGACTTCAGCATTTGAGATCAACCAGAATCTGGCAGACCAGGACTCAACTCAGGCCGCGCTGCAAACACTCCAAACGCTGTATGCCCAGTATTTGAACTCCACCAGTGATATGCAGCGTCAGGTGCGTATTTTTGAACCTGCTTCGCCTGTTTACTGGCCTGTTGCCAGCACAGGTTTACTGGATCTGATCATCTCAGCAGCAATAGGTGGTGTGCTGGCCGTGACCACCATCGTCTTGATTACCTTTTTCGATGATCGCTTCCAATGGTCAGAAAGTGATCTTGAAGCAGTTAGCGGGGTGAGGGTATTAGGGCCTTTGGGCATTGTGCCACGAAATCGGCTGCCGCTTTATGCCGATGCTGCACCTGAGTCCCTGGAAGCGGAAGCACTGCGTCAGCTGCGTGCGAAAATAGTCCTGGCTACCGAAAACGGTATGCAGCCTGAAGTGATTACGTTCGCCAGCCATGATTCTGGTGATGGCAAAACCTTAACCACCACAAACATGGCCCTGACTTACGCGCGTTCTGGCGAGCGTACGCTGATCATCGACGGCGATATTCGCAAAGGTGATATTCACGAATTCTTCCAACTGCCCAATGTTTTCGGGCTTTCAGATGTCTTGGCTTCGAGCGATCCCATTGACGAACTGCTGCACGAAGCGGTGCTCAAGACGACTATTCCTAACCTATCGTTGATGACTGCGGGTCGCCATTCACAGGACCCGGCAGCGTTGTTGAGCAGCCCAAGATTCGAGGAATTAGTGAACCGCCTGCGTCGCCGGTTCGATGTCGTGGTATTTGACTCTGCACCGACGATTGCCGGGCAGGATGGCGTGTTCCTGGCTGAAGCAAGTGACGGTGTGGTGATCGTCGTGAATGCACGTCGTACCACGCAGAGCAATTTTAAACGTACCGTGGCTGCATTAAGCGAAGGACGAAATGTTCATATCCTTGGGCTGGTGGTCAACCGGGTACGCCTGCAAGTGACCAGCAAGTACAGCAGTCATTACTATCGTCATACACCTGGAATTGCTCACACACAGTTGAATCGTGAGCTGCTACAGCCAGCCAAGGGGCCGCTGTCATTCCGGTCGAACATCATTGTCAATAAACGTGGCGAGCGGCTTTACTCACTTAAAGCTGCCTCGACACAATTGGGTGTGCGCCAGCAAACGATTAAAGACTGGTGCAAGTCTGGCACGCTGGCCTCTGAACGCAGAGGATTCCGACGCTGGATCCACGAGGGTGAGATCGAGCGCATGCTGAAGGGCTTGCCAACGGCCACCGAATTGGTTGCGGAAGAAGAACCGTCTACCAATGGACTCCACAAAGTGTCCTCAAAGACTGCACTTGGTCTGCCGGAAAATTTGCGCGAGCAGCGTAAAGCGGTGCTCGGCTTCGTCAGAGACCCTGATGTGGATGATGATGAGGGCTAAAATCCGATGTTACTGACCATGACCCAGGGGGTTCAATCCCTGATTGGCAGGTTGAAATACTTTTTCCTGGACCGGTATTACACCCGGACCATGCACATCACTCTGGTGATTGCCTGCCTGCTGCTTTCACTGGTTGCGGCGGCGATAACGGCCAAAAGCCTGCTCATGGGGCTGATGATTGTGGCCGGAATGGTGGGTTTGAGTACACTGTTGTTCCTGTATCGCCAGATGGAATTCGGTATCCTGAGCCTTGTCGTTGTCTCTACGATCTTTAACTTCGGCGTTGGCACAGGTACTGGCACTGATATCACGCTGACCTTGATGCTGCTGTTGGTGTTGTCGTTTCTATGGCTGGTGCGTATCTTCATCGTGGATCGTTCATTCAAGTCTATTCGCCCGATGGCGATCAACTGGCCTGCGATGCTCTTCATTGTCGCGGTGATCATCTCAACCGTCTGGAGCGTTCTCTATGTAGAACCGCATGTACGTTACCTGATGATGGATAAATGGAAGCCGCGCCTGATGACGATGTTAGTGCTCATCGTCTCACCCATGGCGACTTTACTGTTTGCCAACTTTGTACGTTCGATGCGGGGCATGAAGTTCTTTGTCTGGTATTTCATCATTATTGGCGCAATCAGTGCGATTCCGATGTTGCTGAACGACCAGGTTCCATTTGCTCCTCTGTGGAATGTGAGAGGCCAGTTCCCGACCTGGGTTGCTGCTCTGGCGATGGGGCAACTGCTATTTAACAAGCAGCTTGACCTCAAATGGAAAGCAGTATCCTTGTTTGCTGCCGGTGCATGGGCCTATATCCAGATTGGGCTGGGCATTTCCTGGCTGAGTGGCTGGGTTCCTGTATGTTTGGTGATCGGCGTCGTGCTGATCCTCTATTCACGCCACATGATCATCGTGCTTGCAATCGCTGCGTCATTGTTTCTCGTCATCAAGTGGGACTCTGTACAGGAGATTCTAGATAGCGAAAGCGCAGAATCCGGTTCTACTCGTGTTGAAGCATGGGATCACACCCTTCAAATCGCAGGTGGTCATTTTCTCTTTGGCACCGGCCCGGCGGGATATTACTTCTATCTAACCACCGATATCGGTGGCTTATTCCAGCTCTCACACAATAATTATCTGGATATTATCTCCCAGACAGGATTATTCGGTTTTGTCGCCTACATGAGCTTTTGGTTTGCAGTGGGGTGGATACTTTGGAAGACCTGGAGAATCATTCCCAGAAATGGGTTTGAGTATGGGGTGTTTACCGCTCTCGTTGCCAGCTGGCTGGCTACGTTAGCAGCGATGATGCTAGGGGATTGGGTCACGCCTTTCACCTATACGCAAACACTCGCGGGCATTAGCTATACGATATGGCCCTGGCTCTTAGCTGGACTTGGGATCGCATTATATTTCTACACGAAAAACCAACAACTGGTTGAGGCTGAAATCTAAATGAAGCGGCTTAAACTCTTTTTACCGGTTTTGTTGGTCTTGTTAATCGCTGTGCCGTTGCTATCCGCACAGAGCGGCGTTTTGTGGTCAGAGCCTACACTGATGGGTGACGGCTGGTGGGAAAGCATTACCGTCGACCGCGAAGGCACCGTTTATCTTGGTTGGTACGGTTCACGGGCCGAAGAAACCTCCGATGGCAATGGGTACTCGGCAGACTTGTTCATGCTCCGCTCACGCCCGTTGGATGGTCAGTGGAGTCCAGCAGTAGATGTACTGTACACGGGAATTGGTGGCTATACGATTCGTAGCTCCATCGACACGAGTCCAAATGGGATGCTTTATGCAGCCTTTCGTACGGGTGTCAAACATGACTTCGCAGAAAGCTATGCGCCAAGCAGTACCGAGGCGGCAAGTTGGTCAGCACCAATAACGATCAACAATTCTGGTTACTATCTGGATCAGCTGGTAGATAAGGATGGCAACATTCATCTGGTGACCAGCGAGCAGAATTCTAACTTAGTCTCCGATTCTACGTTGTCGAGGGTGAATCAAGAGCAATACGACTGTCTTTATTGCAGCGATCTTATTTACCGTCGCTCTGAAGACGGTGGTCGTACGTGGACAACACCCGTTAATCTGACGAATACCTTTGAGACGGGTTCGGATCGCGTAGACATCTGGCAGGGGACAAGTGGCCGGATTTATATCGACTGGGATGAAGGGAGCGACTGGTATATTGGGCGTGGTACGCCGACTGATGTACGCATCATCTACTCAGAAGATAACGGCGATACCTGGGCAGACCCTATCATTCTTGATGGTGGTGATTTTCCGCTAAGGCGTCCCATTCAGATTTCAGTAACCGAACTTCCAAACGAAAGGTTGCTGGCGGTCTGGCGTTACTCAACGGATGAGGATGTCCATATCTATTATCAGCTTTCGGACGATGTCGGTGAAACCTGGACAGAGCCAGAAGCGATTCCGAATTTGATCGCGCGCCACATGAATGATACGCCGCTCGATGATTACGAACTCATCATTGATAATCTCGGGATTGGTCATCTGTTTTTGGCCGCACGCCCAGAAAGTGATCCTTCGGCACCGGCGTCACTCTATGCGTTGGAGTTCCGGCAGGGACGATGGCTCACACCGCGTGTGGTCGTCAGTGGAGAAGAGAATGTGTGGCCTGAGTGGCCCAAAGCGGTAGTTGGCCCCAAAAATGATATCCACCTGTCGTGGTTTGTCCGGCGTCCGGAAAAGACGGCAACAGGCCTGAACCTGACTGCTGGCTTGCAGGTTTATTACAGTTACAGAACTGGCACACTTCCCGATGCACCAACTCAGGCGTTTGTACCTACCGATGCACCGCCGCCGACACAAGCGGTCACACGGGTTTTCCAGCCAACTGCTACGCCATTTCCAACAGTGGAACCCCTGGAGGTTGTCAATGTTGAGGCGAACAGCGATATCTATGCCACTCGGATGCTGATTGGCGGCGTACTTTCATCACTTGTGTTATGTGGTTTTGTCCTGGTAGTCGTGGGTTATCGTCTACGTCGATAAGGATATTAAGAAGAGAACGATGATGCATATAGGAATAATTGGTGGCGGTTTATTGGGTGTCAGTCTGGCCTATTACCTGTCTGAGACAGAGCATCAGGTCACACTGTTGGAACAAAATTCAACACTTGGAGGTTTGAGTAGTTCGAGGATGTCCACGTCAGGCGTGAACATCAACAACTATTACCATGCAATTCTACCTCAGGACCAGACACTAATTGACCTATGTGATCGGCTTTGCTTGAAGGATGATTTGAGCTTCCAAAAAGCGGAAATTGGATTTATCCATAATGGGATCAGTTTTCCGCTAAATACCATCTGGGATTTTCTATCGTTTACGCCACTGCCACTGCGTGATCGCCTCCGTTTACTCAACACGATGGTTCGGATCAGGCGCACCCGCAACTGGCTGTCCCTTGATCAGATTTCTGTTGAGGATTGGCTGCTGGAACTTGGTGGTGAACAGGTTTTTAAGCGTATCTGGACGCCGCTTTTAGAAGCCCAATTCGATTATGTCTATGACGAGGTGCCAGCAACCTACATCTGGTCCTGGCTGCGTTCGCTTCTTCAAGCGCATACTGGGAATCGGCTGCAAGTGGGTTATCTGCGTCACGGTCATTCCATGGTCATTGAGTCGATGGCCCACGTTATCGAGCAGCGCGGCGGGACGATTTTAACGAATTCTCGTGTGCGCGAGATCGAAATCCGGGAGGGAAGGGCGCAGCAGTTACGTACCTATGACGGCATGATGGAGTTCGATGCAATCATCGCCGCGATGCCCACACCCGCTTTTAGCCGTCTAATTCCTGGCGCTGACCAGGTCTACCGCGATCAACTGAGTAAGTCACGTTATCTGGGGCTTATTTGCCCGACCCTGGTGCTGACCAGGCCACTCTCTGGTTATTGGATGCTTCGTCAAACTGATCCAAGCAGTCCGTTTTCCAGCATTGTCGAAATCCCCCATCCAACAGATCCAAATCTGACCGTGGTTTATCTGCCAAAGTCAACCGCGCCAGAGAATGACTGGATGGGTGTGCCTGATGAAGATATTCGCGACGCCTGGTTGATCCGTTTGCGGCAGTTGTTCCCGGACTTAAAGCCTTCTGAGATTCAGGAATTTATTGTTAACCGGTCACGTTATGTGGACCCGGTTTATTCGCTCAACGGGATGCGTGATGTACTGCCAGTGCAGACGCCTTATACTGGCCTTTACCTGGCAAATACGAGTCAAGTCTACCCGCATTTGCCTACCAGCGATTCCACTGTTCGTCACGCACAGCTTGTTGCACGAACGGTGACAAAACAATCTGTAACCCACCAGGCTGTCACTGTTGCCTGACCCTATCACTCGAGAGGAAGATCAATGCGTGTTTTGCTGCTAACGCAAGTCTTGCCTTACCCGCCTGACAGTGGTCCTAAGGTTAAAACTTACTATGTACTGAAGTATCTGGCACAACATCATGATGTTACATTAGTGTCGTTCGTGCGCGAAAGTGACGACGCCAGGTATATCCAGCATCTGGAGACCCTGTGCGAGCGGGTGATTACAGTGCCGATTACGCGCTCAAAAACGCGCGATCTTGCTTTTCTGGGGCAAAGCATCCTCTCCGGGCAGCCCTGGATGATGCTGCGTGATGAACGGCCCGAAATGCGGCAGGTGCTGGCTGATCTGGCTGCTGGCGAGCATTTTGACATCGTGCATGCTGACCAGACCAATATGGGACAGTATGCGCTGCCTTTTACCAACAGCCGTAAGGTGTTGGATTTACATAACGCGCTGTGGATGTTGTATAAGCGCCTGTCAGAAACCACCTCATCCACCAGTCCTATGAAATATATTCTGGCACGTGATTGGCGGATGCTGAAACAGTATGAAGGCGAGTTATGCCGGAAGTTTGATGCCGTGACCGCCGTGACAGAAGAAGATCGCGCCCTTCTGATGGAAGCTGGCGCGCCGGACAATATTACGGTCATTCCAATTGCTATTGATACCGATGAACAGGCGTTGATTGACCGGCGTCCGTCGGGACCGCACATCGTCCATATCGGCACGATGTATTGGCCGCCGAATATTCAGGGCATTACCTGGTTTCTTGATCATGTCTATCCGATCATCAAGCAGGAAGTGCCGGATGTCCGCTGTACCTTGATCGGTGCTCGCCCTCCTGAGCAAATTGTCGAGCGCAGTGCGGATGATCGCACACTGACTGTGACCGGCTATGTCGATGATCCAACGCCGTTTCTCGAAGACGCCAGTATGACCGTGGTGCCGCTGCATGCAGGTGGGGGAATGCGCGTCAAAATCCTCAATGCCCTGTCGCAGGGAATCCCCATGGTAAGCACGACAGTGGGTTGTGAAGGTATCAAAGTCACCCATGACCACGATATTTTGATCGCCGATGAAGCTGAAGCGTTTGCCCAGTCGTCGATTCGTCTGCTGACTGATAGTGATCTGAACCGGCGTTTAACACATCAGGGGCGGCAGACCGCAGAACAGTATTACGATTACCGTCAGGCGTGTCGTCCATTGGATACCGTCTACGCGATGGAAGCGAAGCAGGTTTAACTTATGCGTATTTTGTTTGTCACACCGTATGTGCCGTCACTGGTGCGGGTGCGCCCTTACAATCTTGTCCATGCGCTGGTGAAAGCAGGGCATACGGTGACGTTGATGTGTTTGCAACCACCGGGTGATGGCGCGGAGACGCTGGACCGCCTGCGTGAATGGTGTGACGGCGTTTACGTGATTCCCCACAGCCGCGCCCGGACCTTAATGAACGGCATGGAAGCGCTTCCGAGTCGCTATCCGGTGCAGGCTGCTTACTCCAGGTCACCCTATTTTTTGAACGCCGCGCGTGAAGTGCTGGCAAAGAAATCATACGATGTCGTGCATATTGAGCATCTGCGCGGTGCGGTTCTGGCGGAAGCCTTTCAATCTTTGCCCATCGTTTTCGATACTGTGGACAGCATCACGCTGTTATTCGAAAAAGTGCTGCACGATGCGCCCAGCCTCAAAAGCCAGATGATGGCTCGTCTTGATCTGGAGCGGACCCGCCACTTTGAGAGTACGTTGACGGAGCGCTTTCAGCAGGTGGCTGTCACCAGCGCCATTGACCGGCAGGCGTTGGTCGATATGGGTAATGATCCTGAGCGCGTTACTGTGGTCGCAAACGGGGTCGATCTGGATTACTTTAAGCCGCAAAATCAACCACGCAGCCCGCGTACCTTAGTATTCACCGGCAAAATGAGCTATCACGCCAATATCGCCGCTATTGAAGACCTCGTTCACCAGATTATGCCCATCGTCTGGGAAGCAGAGCCAGATGTAAACTTACAAATTGTTGGGAAAGACCCATCGCCTGTTATTCAAGAGTTAGGTCAAAAACCTAAGATTAGTGTGACAGGATACGTACCGGACCTACGTCCGTACCTGGCACAGGCCGCTATCGCCGTCAGCACCGTCCGTTATGGTGTTGGCATACAGAACAAAGTGTTGGAAGCCATGGCGATGGCGACACCGGTGGTCTGCTCGACACAAGCCTGCTCTGCTCTCGAGATCGAAAATGGGCGCGACCTTCTGGTTGGTGACAATCCACAAGCGATCGCCCAGCACATTATTGACCTGATTCGTTCACGAGAAAAGCGCGCCCAACTGGGTGCAAATGGCCGAAAGTATGTGGAGACCAACCAGACCTGGGATACTGCCGCCGTACTCCTGGAGGAATTGTATGGGAAGGCAATAAATCATGGGCATACGCATACTGGATACCAAGCTTCAAAGTAATTCTAATCGGAATTATTCCAAGAAAACGAACTTATTCCAACGCGCCCGTGAAACCAGCGCGGGCAAATACCGGATTGTCCAGATTGCACTGATCTTTCTGGATGCGGGCATGTTATTTCTGGCATTTTTAGTCGCTTACCAGCTGCGTTTTTCCAGTGTTTTGTCCCGCTTCTTTGCAGAAGATGCCATTCAGAATTCTGATTTCTACAGTAGAAGCATTTTTCTGGTCATTCCAGCCTGGTTAGTGGCGTTCTGGCTATTCAAACTCTACGACCCAACCATTTTGTTCAGTGGTGTTCAGGAATACACCAATCTGTTTAACGGCTGTACCGCGGGCATCATGCTGGTCATCCTGGTGTTGTTCCTCGACCCAACACTGGTTGTCGCGCGTGCATGGTTGTTAATGGCCTGGTTCTGGTCCATCGTGTTTATGGGGCTCGAACGCTTTACCATGCGACGAGTGGTTTTTACTGCGCGCCGGAATGGGCATTTTATGACACCAACTTACATCGTTGGTGCCAATCCAGAAGGCATCGCCATTGCCGAGCACTTGATCAGCGCGCCGATACTGGGCATCAACGTGATTGGCTTCATTGATGACAAGAAGGCGGTTGGCGAAGAAGTGCTGCCGGGTCTGGCGGTCCATGGCTCAACTGACCGGGCGGAAGCGTTGTGCGCCAAGTTTGGTATCGAGCGGATGATCGTCGCAACCAGCGGTATCGAGCGCGATCATCTCGTGGATTTGTTCAAACGCTTCGTCAATGAAGAAGAGGTCGCGGTGTGGCTGTCCTCCGGCATGTACGAGATCTTGACGACCGGGGTTCGTGTGCAGGATGTGGGTTCGATGGCGATGATCAGCGTCAACCGTGTCCGGCTCACTGGCATTAATGTTCTGATGAAGGCCGCGCTGGACTATGCGGGGGCGATCTTCGGTCTGATCGCGCTGTCACCCTTGTTCCTGGCGATTATCATCATCATGAAACGGACTGATCCCGGTCCGATATTCCATCGTCGCCGTGTGGTAGGTGTGGGCGGCAAGGAGTTTGATGCTTTCAAGTTCCGCACGATGGTGGTCAACGCCGACGAGGTTTTGAAAGAGCTGCTGGAGAAAGACCCCGAGGCACGTGAGGAGTATGAGCGGGATTATAAACTCAAGGATGATCCACGCATCACCAAAATCGGTCACTTTTTGCGCAAAACCAGTGTCGATGAACTGCCGCAGTTGCTCAATGTGCTGCGTGGCGAGATGAGCATTGTCGGGCCACGGATGATTACGCTGGAAGAAGTGCAGCGTTATGGTCAGTGGGATATGAATATTCACACAGTCAAACCGGGTATCACGGGGCTGTGGCAGATCAGCGGGCGCAGCGACCTCAGTTATGAAGAGCGCGTGCGCCTCGATATGCACTACATCCGCAATTACTCTATCTGGATGGACTTGCAGATTATCTTCTGGACTGTTCCGGCGGTGGCGTTCGGCTGGGGCGCTTACTGATAAACTGTCTCCTATATAGCATCAGTGAGAGGTCATCCAATGGGTGACCTCTTTTGATTCGGCGGATTGGTTCGTGATACATCGTCACTTTGCGAACGGGTGTTTATAATTGGAGCGGTTATAAGACATCAACGCGCTCGTAAGGAAAATAAATGCCTCTGGCGAAAAGCGGCATCTGGTATGCGGATGGGCGTCACAAAGGGCAGGTGCATCCGCCGCTGCTGCTGATTCATGGCGCGGGAGGCAGTCACCTGGATTGGCCGGGGGCGCTGCGGCGTTTGCCGGGGACTGGCACGCTCGCACCCGATTTACCCGGGCATGGCCGCAGTGAAGGCAAGGGGTATTCGCAAGTTGATGCTTATGCCGATGATCTGGTCACGCTGCTGGATGAGTTAGCGCTCAGCCAGGTGTTTGTTTTGGGACATAGTCTTGGCGGGGCGATTGGGTTGTCGCTGGCGCTGCGTGTGCCAGCGCGTGTTTGCGGGCTGATTCTGGTCGGCACCGGGGCCAAGCTGAAGGTTCACCCGGATATTCTCCATGCTGCGGACCATGAGACTGCGCTGCGGCAGCTTGTGAGCGGTTACTGGTCGGATAAAGTGGATGAAGCGCAGCGTGAGCAAAGTTACGCGCGTCTGCAGGCAGTTGATCCCGCTGTGTTGCAGAATGACCTGCGCGCAGCAGATGGTTTTGATGTACGTGAACAGCTTGACCGGATCAAAACACCGACGCTGGTGATCGGCGGGACGGAAGATGCTCTGACGCCGGTGCGTTACAGCACTTATCTCCAGCAGCATATCCCAGGGGCTGAGCTGGTGATTATCGAGGGCGGCAGCCACATGATGATGTTGGAGCAGCCGCAGGTCATTGCCAACACGGTGGAGACGTGGTTAAATCGCCAGCTTGACAAGCATTCTTAGCGAGGACTAGCGATATGCAGCATCTGAACACTTTATGGCAGGTGGTGAATGCCGCTTCTGACCTGCGTGATATGACGCGCAAGCGCCAGACTTATCATTATTCCACGATTGGGCCGATTACCTTTTATTTGCAGGCTGAGCATGTGGAAGTGCAGGTGATGCGCTGGAATTTACCTAAGGTCGAGATAGGCGTGATGCTGCAGGCGTCATTTGGCTGGCGGATGATTACGGACCAGGACGAAGCAGGGGTATATGTGGTGGCGAAACGGCGCAAACTGGTGGGGGGGATGGCGAACGCTGCTTTTCAGATTGTTGTCCCTGCAGATGCTTTTCTGGTGCTTAAATTAGAACAGTCACGACTGGTCATGGAACAGGTCAATGGGGTATTGAACATCCCACCAGTCACAGAGACGAACACCATCGCGCTGCTGCCTGCCGAGGCGCATGGATGAGCATCACTTTCATCGTTGCCGTGGTCAGTTTCGCCGTTTTTACACAGAGTGTGGCTGGTTTTGGATTAGGTTTGATCGCGATGTCGCTGCTGGTGGAGCCACTTGGTGTCGAGGTCGCCGCGCCACTCATTGCCGTTGTTGTCCTGACCACCCGTATATTTATGGTGCTGCGCTATCGCAAGAAGCTGGATTTGCAGGTGGTGCGGCGGTTAGCGCTTGCCGCAGTGGTTGCTATCCCGATTGGGGTTTTTGCGCTGTCTGCCATCGATCAGCATCTGGTATTGTTCTGCCTGGGTGTGTTTATCATCGCCTACGCGATATTCGCTTTGCTGGAACTGAAAATTCCTGAAGTTAGCCATCCGTACTGGGCTTATGGCTTCGGCTTTGTAAGCGGCCTGCTCAGTGGGGCTTATAACGCGGGTGGCCCGCCGGTAGTGATTTATGCCAACAGCCGCCGCTGGTCCCCGGCGGAATTTAAAGGCAATTTGCAGGGTTTCGCCACCGTCAGCAGTGTGATGGTGATTGGCTCACACCTGCTGGCGCATCATTACACGACCCACATTATCGAAATTTACCTGTACATGCTGCCAGGGATTCTGGTAGGAACTGCGCTTGGTTTCAGCCTTGACCGCTGGATTAACCCGGGTGTTTTTCGCCGCATTGTCCTGCTGCTGTTGATTGCTGTGGGGATCACGCTGATCTTTCAATGAGCCCATTTTTAATCGCGCTGATCATCTTTTTCGCTATTTTTACGCAGAGTGTCGCTGGTTTTGGCCTGGCCCTGATTTCGATGCCGCTGCTGATCGAAGGGCTTGGTGTGGAGGTGGCCGCGCCATTGGTGGCGTTGGTTGCCATCACAGCAGAACTGATTTTGCTTATTCGCTACCGCCATGCGCTCAATGTGAAAACATTGGAGCGTTTATCATTGGCCTCGCTGGTGGGTATTCCCATCGGCGTATTTGTCGCCAGCCATGCTGATGAACGGCTGGTGCTGACGTTGTTGGGGTTGGTGGTCACGCTGTATGCGCTCTACGCGTTACTGCGTTTGCGTCTGCCAGCGGTACAGCATCCCAACTGGGCATTCGGCTTTGGTTTTATTGGCGGCATTCTCAGCGGGGCTTATAATGCCAGTGGCCCGCCGGTCGTTATCTACGGCACCTGTCGCGGCTGGTCGCCAGCAGAGTTTAAGAGCAACCTGCAAGGCTTCTTTTTTGTGAACAGCGTCATGGTGATCGTGACGCATACGCTGGCACATCATTACACGCCCTATGTCTGGGAGAATTATCTGGCGGCGCTACCGGGCTTAGGGCTGGGGCTTGTGCTTGGTTTGAGCCTCGACCGCTTTGTCAACCCGGTGCGATTTCGTCAGATTGTGCTGGTGCTGCTGGTTGCCATCGGCATTAATCTTATATTGCCATAACACCGAATCGCAGTTATGATGATGCCCATCTGTTTTATTCGACAGGAGGATTGTGAATGACTGAGATTGCGAACCGGGGCTATGTACATCCCGAGATGCTTGTTTCTACGGAGTGGGTCGCTGAACACCTGGACGACCCCCAGGTGCGTGTTGTTGAATCGAACGAAGATCCGCTGCTTTACCCTTCTGGACATATTCCGGGTGCGGTTCAGGTCGATTGGACGGAGGACCTGAACGACCAGGTGCGGCGTGATTACCTGGGGCAGAGCGGGTTTGAGGCGTTGATGTCCCGTATTGGCGTCACGCCCGATACAACGGTCGTGTTTTACGGCGATAAGAACAACTGGTGGGCGTGCTACGCGCTGTGGGTGTTCCAGCTTTTCGGCCATGATAAGGTCAAAGTGATGGATGGTGGTCGCCAGAAGTGGCAGGATGAAGGCCGCGACATGACCCGTGAAGTGCCACACTATCCCGCCACGCAGTACAAAGCGAAAGCGCGAGATGACAGCCGTATTCGTGCCTTCCGTGATGATGTGCTGAAGCACCTCGACCAGAACGGACCGCTGGTGGATGTGCGCAGCCCGGCGGAGTACAAGGGTGAACTTCTGCACATGCCCAACTATCCCCAGGAAGGTGCGCTGCGCGGCGGTCACATCCCCGGTGCGAAGAACGTACCCTGGGCGCGGGCAGTCAATGAGGATGGTACCTTCAAGAGCGCTGACGACCTGAAAGCGATTTATGAACAGGAACAGGGCTTGAAATCCACCGATGATGTGATTGCTTACTGCCGCATCGGTGAGCGCAGCAGCCACACCTGGTTTGTGCTGACTTATCTGCTTGGTTATCCTCATGTGCGTAATTATGATGGCAGTTGGACAGAATGGGGCAACCTTGTCAACGTACCAATAGAGAAATAAGTATATGACTGAGTATCCCGTTAAACTCGCGGAGGTGCTGGAAGATTTTTCTCTCATCACTGACCGCACCGAACGTCAGGAATATCTGATCGACATCGCGGATCGTTTTGACGACGTAAAAGTCACGCCCGATGTGGCGACCAAACCCTACGACGAGTCGCATCGCGTCCCGGCGTGTGAGAGTGAAGCCTTTGTGTGGGCGCTGGAAAATCCGGACGGCACCCTGAAGTTTCGCTTTGATGTGCTGAATCCACAGGGGCTTTCTGCAATGGCAATGAGCGTCATTCTGGATGAGGCCTGCTCCGGCGCGCCGCTGGAACAGGTCGCAACTGTGCCGCCGGATATTGTCTTTAAAATTTTCGGCAAAGAAATCTCGATGGGCAAAGGTCAGGGGTTGATGGGGATCGTGGCAATGGTGCAGTACGCCGCCCAACAGCATCTGGCAGGCTCACAAAGCTGACACAAAAAAACAGGGACGGTCTCATAAAGGTCGTCCCTGTTTGATTCTAGTGCCTGGGCTGTTTAGCCAGCGCAACTGCCGATGGGAGTCAGGTAATCCGCGCTGACCCAACCCTGCTGATCCAGATAGACGATCTGATACCAGTTGGCGTCATAATCCGTGGCGGCCCAGGTGGAGCGGTAGGGCAGGATCGTCAGGATTTCGCTGCTGGTGGTCGGTTCGGCACGCAGGCGCAC
>JAIOHN010000548.1 GCA_019912985.1 Anaerolineae bacterium
CCCCCGCCGAAGCTGATGCGGACGGGTGCGCGCGCGATAAGCGGCAAGATGCTCCTCCTTGTTGAAGTGGATTGTCGAATACAATTTGTATTTTTTATCATAAACCCTATCACTATGCTTGCCGGACAAAAACTATCGAAAATTCATGCGATTAGTTGTGAAATTCGTGAAGGGCAAATCCGGCGCTGTAATTGACACGCAAGGTGAGTCAGGTAAAAATGATGTGCATTGTGTAATGTGAGGGACAATGTATAGGTTCTTATATCGTTTACGCATACTGGTGATCCTGATTTTGGTTGTGGCTGTCATTGGCGGGGTAGCTTATGTTATCATCACCAATGACCGCAAGGACAAACAGGTACAATACAATCGTGCAGTCACTGCCGCGGTCGAAACAGCCATCGCCGATACCTTTATAAACATCACCCGGACGGTTGAAGCGCCATTGATGGCATACCGGATCGTCCAACTTGGCGAAGATGAACCCTTGTCTGAAGTGGCAGAGGAATATGGGACTTCTGTAGAAGCTATCCAGATGGTCAACGGCTTCCCATCAGATGTACTCTCGGGCAATGGTGAACGAATCGTGGTCCCTGTAGGGGTCACCCAAATCATACCTTCACGGCAGATACAGGTATACATGGCTCGATTTGGGGATACGCTCGCTACACTGGCATCCGAAAACAACATACCTTTATCATTGCTAGAAGCTGATAATCCGGTGTTGGTCGAGCGCGATCTTTCGCCCGGTGATACAGTCTTTATAGCGCAATTATTTTAGGCGACTGGAATATGCTGCTCTTTAGTAAATTTGCAAACCGGATTTTCCTTGTCCCACTCCTGGCATTGCTGATGGTCACGGTGGTGGCTGCCTGCGACTCAACAGTAGCGTCACCGCCGCAGATTACTGTGGTCGTGACCCTGGTGCCAGCCGAAGAAGCGCTTGATGATGCAGTTGCTGGCGCGCTCACCGCGACGGCGCAGCAGCAGATTTATGCAACCGAAACTGCGCTTGCGAACCAGGGGGTCACACTGACACCAACCGCGACTCCTACGGTTACCCGGACTCCGCTGCCACCGACGGCAACCGAATATTTATCTCCCACGCCAACAGATACGCCAACCAGCACCGTTTCTCCAACTTTCGCACCACTGCCATCCAACACACCTGATGCAGAGGCGACTCGCGGAAATGGTCGCGTGCGTTTTCTGCACGCCTGGCGTTCATCTGCCAGGGTTGATTCAGGTGTGGATGTGTTCATTGATGATCTTCCTGTGGCGCGCGATGTCACGTTCGGTCAGGCGACCAATTATCAGAGCGTTTCCGCCTCCACCGTTCGTGTCTCGATTAAACCGCCGGTCAGCGAGGATCAACCTGCGACTTTACCGCTGGCGAGCCAGACGATTGATGTGCCGCCCGGCACTAGCATCTCGGTGGTGATCGTAGAACTCGATGAAGGCCCGAGCTTGATCCCGCTTGCCGAAGACCCATCACCACTCCCATCGAATCAATCACGGCTCAACATTTTGCAAGCGAACTCGCTGCTGCTGCGCTCCAATGTAATTGTGCCGGATGCAGATTACACGCTGGTGCAGGAGATGTCCCTGGGCGACACCCCCGGTCCTTACGACCTGGACAGCGGTCAGTTGCCGATTTGGCTGTACGACTCTGAAAACCCAACGCAAATCCTGACCATTATCGAGTCGATTCGCCTGGAAAGTCGGGTGAATTATCTGCTAGTTTTCGTACCACCGGCTGATGATCTGGATATAACGGATTATTTGTTGTTCCCCGGTAGTGTCAATCACACCGAAGCGGATGTTGGCATGCGCCTCGTGAACATCGCGATTGACGCCGGACCACTGGCGGTATACGTGGATGGCGAACTGCTTGCTTCCCGGCTCGCGGTAGGTGAAACGACCGTCTCGCTGCCTCTATCACAACAGGGCGCAAATGTGCGGCTTGAAAACTCATCTGGTGATGTCGTGTTTGATGAAAGCCTCGGTCCCTGGCCGGGAGCAGAAAACGACCTGGACAAGATTGTCTTGCTTAGTGACGCTGAGTCAACCATAGACTACCCGGTGCATGTGGTGCCGCTTGTGATCCCTGAACAGCCGCGTGTCTCGCTCTCCCGTGCCAATGTCCGTCTCATTCACGGCCTGGCTGGTGTGACGCGGACACTTGATCTTGAGATTCGTTCGACCAACCCAACCGTCATTACCAATGATTTTGGGGTGCCACAGAGCCAGCAGGCCGATAGCTCCTGGTCACCGGTCGCGCAGAATGTGGGCTTTGGTACTGCCTCGGATTATGCAGTGCGCGCACCAAATGTCTTTGATGTGCGCTTGATCCTGTCGGGTTCAACCACTGCCCAGGCATCAATGAACGGCTTACAGTTGATACCGGGTGGAGTCTATCATTTTGTGGCACTGCCAGCAGGTGAAGAGCAGGGCGTTGCAAAATTGCTCCTGCTGGAGCCAGAGGTGCAGATTTCGGCCCTGGGGATGGTGGAGGCGGACCCGGCTTTGGTTCAGGAGCAGGTGGAGATCGCACTGACTGCTTCCGCACCTGCCGTGACCACAACGCCCACCAGTGTGAATACATCCACGCCGACCATTTCACCAGTACCAACCAATACGCCGGCACCTTCAAACACGCCTATGCTTGCCGAGCCGCAAATTCAGGTGAATCCCGCACCACCGAATGCTGTTACAGGCAGCTTTGTCCTGCTGGCGGCGAACTTCGCGCCCGGAACGCGCTATACCATTCGTCTGGATGAACGTCCTGAGAATATCAGTGGCCGGGTAAATGATGATGGCACCGTGGTTCGGATTGTGGATCTTCCAATAGATCTTGAACCAGGCGCTCATACCGTGCGCTTCTGTGCCGATTGTCGTCTGGGTGGTGCGCAGCAGGAGAGCTTTGCCGTGATCCGTGTCGCTGACCCAGCCCAGACTGCTACACCCACACCGGGTCGTTAAGGATAAGTCTGAACGATATGATAAAAATGCTGAAGTCTTTCTTGTTCATTTTGGTAATCAGCCTGCCATTTTCGGTGCAGTTGCTGGCACAGACAGACCCGGTAAACCTGGGTGAAGTGCGCGTGGTCAATGCTCTGGTTGGCCTGGGCGATGTGGATGTCTATCTTGATGGCAGCATCGTGGCCTATAACCTTGCGCCCGAAGATGCGACCATTTATTTCGCTACGCCGCCGGGACGTCACAGCGTCGCGGTGCGTCTGGCAGGCAACCCGGATTTGTCAGTGCCACTTGCTGACGTGTTAATTGATCTGGCGGCCAACGGCAGCCAGACAGCGATTGTCTATCAGGACAAATTTGCGCTGGAAGATGGCAGCTATCAACCGCCGCTGGAAGAAATCGGATCGTTTATCGTATTAGATGACAATCGCAGCCTGTCACAGCTCGGTCAATCCCGGTTGACCGCCGTACACCTTTCTGTAGGGACGCCGGGCAAACTCAGTGTGGCTTACACCAATCGCGCGTCGCTGCTGCATGAGATCGAGCTTGAAAAACCCTATGGCACTATTGACATTGATGCCGGGGTGTATCAACTGGCGTTGGTCGACGCGGAAAGTGAATCGCTCGATATTCTGGAGCGCATGGGGCAGTTCAGCTTCAATTCGAACACCTTATACACCGTCGTGACTGTCCCCAACCTTGTGCCACAGTTTAGCAATTCGGGCAGTCTGATGATCCCGACCATTCCCGCGACTCCGCGCGCATTTTTGATTAGTGCTTCAATGGATAAGCCAGCAGATGGTTTCCAGGTGCGGATGGTTCATGCGGCACATAACACGGCGGTCGTGGATCTTTATGTCGATGAACGACTGGTCGTGCCGCGTATGAATTTTGGTCAATACACCGAGTACATCGGTTTAAGCGATTTCAGCCACACCGTTACGCTGCGCCGCCGTGATGCTGCACCGGATGATGTGCCGCTGGCGGTTGCGCAGATCAACATCACTGACGAAAATCGCGATCAGGAGCACTGGACATTACTGCTCTTGAATGCCAACGAGCAGAGTGTGAATGCGCTTAATTTGATTTCAGAAGGTTCGGATTCAAATCAGGCATCACCTGTGACGATTGAGACACCCGGGGGGCCGCTGGTACTGGTCCTGCTGCCAGATAACGTGGCGCAGACCTCTCGCGACAGTGTGCGTGTTCGCCTGATCCACGCCATTGATGGGGCGCTGGATTTGAGTTTGTACACGCCCGCGTTGCCCACAGACGAACCGTCATCGGCTCAACCCGCCGATACCACACCGCAAACAGGGCCAACTTCTACGCCAGCGCCACCCGTGCAGCTTGTCGATTCCGTACTTTATGGCGCTGAGGCCAATGAGACGGAAACGCGAGCCGGATTGTACGATGAATTGGAGTTTATCGCGGGTGGGGTAACGACGGTCTATTCGATGAGCGATGTCCATCTCATTGATGGCATCGTCTATACCTTCGTCTTGATCGGTCAGCCTGCCGGTGAGCCGCCTGTGACTGCCCTTCAGATTGAAGACTTTGGGCGTGGCATCCCACAGGAGCGCTTGTATCGCGGGCTGGTGACGGCGAATGTCGAACAGGTCAATGTACGCGAGGGGGATGATATCCGCTCGCCCGTGCAGGGCAGTGTGGCAAATGGGACATCAGTCGATGTTCTGGGCCGCAACCAGGATGGTTCGTGGGTGCTCATTCGCTACACGCCGGTTGGCGAATTCCAGCAGCGTGAAGGGTGGATCAGCGCCTCGCTGATTTTAGTGACTCGTCTCGGTGATCCGGCAAATGTGCTTTCCTTGCCGCAGATCCGACGCTAGTATAAACACATAATTCTACAAAAATCCCCTCTGCTGCACGGCAGAGGGGGTATCTTTTTTCCGATCTATAAATAAATCTATAACCACATAATGGCGTCTTCCCAGATCTTATCAAGCACGATGACCTGGCTTTCCTGTTCGAGCTCTGTTCGAATCCAGTGCCATGCCTCATCGGCATCATAATCATCGCCAATATCAACCAGCGCACGGTTTCCGTCCGTTACGTTGACCGCCACCACGCAGAGCAGCGACCGCGTAAAATCAATAAGTCGCTGGTCGGATGTGTGCAGCCAGAAGGCATAGCGGCTCTTTATGCCAATTTCACGTGGCTCATCCATGGTGAATTTGTCTGACATATGGAATTTTCCCGTCATTATCACTAAAGCCTACTTTATTCTACAACGGTCCTCGAAATTGCGGATATGTGCAATTGTGCTAATTTCACAATATCCCTGATTATGTGAAGTGACTTTCGCACCTGTAAATCTTATATTCATCCAATGCTCACTTACTGGCATAAATCATCAATTGCTGGCTGATAGAGTTTGTATACCAACGTGAACCAGGTGCAGAATGTCAAACTGGGAAATTGTCACCGAACATGCGAGGTAAAAGCATGATTGTGATCATGCTCTTGTCGGAGATTTGATGGGGCGAGTATGCTGGCAAGGTGAGAGTTTAATCTGCGCGCATGCACCTGCCATAAGTAAGTTTGTTATCGGGGCGGCAAAATGTCGCCCCTGATCTTGTTTTATGCTTCCTGCTTGAGTTCGGCCAGAATGGTCGCTTCTTCGCGTTCTTTATAAAACTCATCCAGTGG
>JAIOHN010000549.1 GCA_019912985.1 Anaerolineae bacterium
GGATCTGATGGCGGCAGATGCGGGTGTTTCCATGCAAACAGTACAGGCGGATGGCGGCGCTGTTTCCAATCGTTTCCTAATGCAATTCACGGCAGATATGACAGGGTTGCATATTCGCGCCTCGACCCTGCCGGAACTTTCGGCATTGGGGGCAGTGTTCGCCGGCCTGTTGGGAACAGGAAAGTATTCTTCTTTAGAAGCGCTGGAATCGCTATCCGCAGATTTTGCCGATTATCACCCAACAATGGATGAAAAACAGGTTGAAGACAATTATAAGGGCTGGCATGCTGCTGTCCGGCGCGTGCTGTGAAAAACAATTCGTTTGAAGAGGAATAAGCACATGAAACAAGATATTATGTTAGCGGTGATTGTTGGAAATCGCGATTTTTTCCCGGATCAACTGATTACAGAAGGCCGTCAGGATATTCTCGAATTATTGGCAGAATTCAACATTACGCCGATCATCCTGGACGAAGACGCTACCAAACTTGGCGCAGTCGAAACATGGCAGGATGCTAAGAAATGTGCGGACTTATTCAAAGCACATCGCGATGAAATTGATGGTATCCTGATCTGCCTGCCAAACTTTGGTGATGAAAAAGGTATTGCCGAAACAATTAAACTCTCGGGCTTGCAAGTTCCCATTCTGGTGCAAGCCTACCCAGATGACCTGGATCAATTGATTCCTTCTCGGCGTCGTGATGCTTTCTGCGGCAAGATTTCTGCCTGCAACAATCTCTACCAATACGGATACAATTACACAGTCACGGAACTTCACACGGTTCATCCGAAGTCAGACTCATTCAAGGCGGATCTGAAGAAGTTCGTTGGTGTCTGCCGTGTGGTAAGAGGCCTCAAGAACGCTCGCCTGGGTTCGATTGGTGCGCGCCCAAATGCATTTAATACCACACGCTACAGCGAGAAATTACTACAAGCCTTTGGCATGAGTGTGCAAACCATCGACCTGACCGACATCTTTGGTCCCGCTCGCAAGCTGGCAGACGATGATACGCGCGTAAAAGAACGGATTGATCGCATTCAAGGATATGTGCAAACCCAGGGTGTGCCCTCCCCGTCTATCTTGAAGATGGCGAAAATCGGCGTGGTGATCGACGACTGGATGAAGGAACTAGACATCACAGCCTCGGCAATTCAATGTTGGGATTCGTTGCAGATGAATTACGGCGTCAACGTCTGTACGCTGATGAGCATGATGAGCGAGCAATTACTTCCAAGCGCCTGCGAAGTAGATGTCACGGGTGTGGTTTCGATGTACGCGCTGCAATTGGCCTCTGGCACACCGAGCGCACTAGTGGACTGGAACAACAACTACGCTGATGATCCGAATAAGTGCGTGCTGTTCCACTGCGGCAACTGGGCGAAGAGCTTCTTTCCAGAAGATGACTTCAAGATGGAATATGCACCTATTTTGGGTTCAACATTGGGTAACGAAAACACCTATGGTGTGGTTTCAGGTCGCACACCAGCAGGGCTATTCAGCTACGCACGTGTTACGACAGATGATCGCAACGGTGTGATCAAGGCTTATGTCGGTGACGGAATGTTCATTGACGATCCTATGGAGACATTCGGCAGTCGTGCTCTAGTCGAAGTGCCAGAACTGCAAAAACTGCTGCGCCACATCGTCAAGAAT
>JAIOHN010000550.1 GCA_019912985.1 Anaerolineae bacterium
GTTGAGACTCAAGAGGAGAGGGATAGTCATATATAAAAAATCCGGGCGGCGTTGGAACACCACCCGGATAGATGTAAGAGTACAGAGATTGCTGTGAGCTTATTCCGCATAGCGCAGGTTGAACAGGTTGGTCTCCGCCCACGGCTGCTCCAGCCCAAGATCAATCGCCTGTTGGAAGTCAGCTCGCGCCAACGCCAGATCGCCCTGTTTCATATAGATCAGACCACGATTGTTGTAGGGGTAAGGATTCTGTGGATCGACCTCAATCGCCTGCTCCAATGCATCCAACGCCAATGCATCATCGCCATGATTGTAGAGCGCCCAGCCAAGTGTATTCCAGGCCATGCTATATGACGGGTCCACGGTCACTGCCTGCTGGAACATCTCAATCGCTTTTTCGACCTCGCCCGTATCGCAGTACACTTCCGCGATGCCATAATACAGGTGAGCATTTTCGGGAGTTAACTGCACTCCGCAATTGAAACTTGCCAGCGCACTGTTGAAATCTTCCGCTTCAAGCTGTTCCCAGCCCTGTTTGAGATAATTGACACCGGGCGAACAGGAATTGCCATCCTGTGCGAAGGCCGGTAGTGCCATCACGAGCGTCAGCGCCAATAGTGCTGCAAAAACGAACTTCTTCATGAGTGAATCTCCTGTAGTATCCTCAAGTGATTTCACTATACGCGGCTCTGACCGACGCTGATGGACGCGCTGCGAACGCCGACAGCACGCTCAATAATCGCAAGGCCCACGCCCACTCCACGCAGGTGCGTAGGTTTGGCGTTGGATTCGCAGTCGATTTGATGGACAATGGAAGTTACAGACGAAGTGAACTTGTTTACCTATCCGCAGCGGTAAACGCAATGCAAGGAACACCAGATGCCCCCTATTTTACGAACCCAGGATCTCACCTACGAGATTGAAGGAAAACGGCTCGTCGATCACATCAACCTTGAGGTTCAGCGCGGCGAATTCCTGGCGATTGTCGGACCGAGCGGCGCAGGCAAGTCCTCCTTTTTGCGCTTGCTCAACCGATTGGCCGAACCCACCGCAGGCATGGTGTATATTGACGGGCAGGATTATCGCCAGCTTGCGCCGCAGGCGCTGCGGCAGCAAGTCGGCATGGTTTTACAGGCACCATATCTTTTCCCCGGCACCGTCGCTGACAATCTGCGCTTTGGACCAGCCCAGCACAACAAGCAAATCGCTGATGCGGCCATCGAGCGGCTTCTAGTCGAAGTGGATCTGCCTGGGTATGCCGGGCGTGAGGTCAGCCAGCTCTCTGGCGGAGAGGCGCAGCGCGTCTCGCTGGCACGGACACTTGCCAATAAGCCGGAGATTTTGCTGCTGGACGAACCCACGTCCGCGCTTGATGAGACATCCGAGCATGATGTAGAGCAGTTGATCCTCGGCATCGTCCACAGTGAGTCGCTGACTACGCTTATGGTCACCCACGATATGGCCCAGGCGCAGCGGTTGGCAGATCACGCCATGATGATGCAGGCTGGCAAAATGGTGCGCCACGGTCCCACCGGGGAGGTGCTACATGCTTAACCAATGGTTCGCCGATCCACTGCAATTGGGACTGGCACAGGCGGTGGCAGCGATCCTGCTGGCACTGGTGGTGGTCGTGATTGCGACCAGCTACCGCATCCATCTGACGCGAGAAGTACTGGTGGCGCTGGCACGTGGCTTTGTGCAGGTGGTGGTGGTTGGGCTGATTCTGGTTTCGCTGCTGCAAACGCCGGTCTGGACCGCCTTTATCGCCCTGATCATTATGATCGCGATTGCTGCCCGCATCTCGGCCCGCCGCGTCCAGCATATTCCAGGCGCGTTTTCGGTATCGCTGATTGGCATCAGCCTGGGCGGCGGACTGGTGATCCTCATCATGACCCTGCTCGGTGTGATCGAATTCTCCATTACCTCGCTTATCCCCGTGGGCAGCATGTTGATTGCCAATGCCATGAACACCAACGCGCAGGCACTGGAGCGTTTTCGCGCTGAGATTATCGCGCATACCGGGCAGATAGAAGCGGCCCTTTCGCTGAGCGCTTCCCCCAATAAAGCCATAGAGCGTTATGTACAGGCAGCAGTGCAGGCCAGCATGATCCCGCGCATTGACTCGTTGGCATCGCTGGGCATCGTCTGGATACCGGGCCTGATGACCGGGATGATCCTCTCCGGTACACAACCAGTTTATGCGGCGATTTACCAGTTCGTCGTCATTGCCATGATCTTCTCGTCATCGGGCCTGACCGCACTGATCAGCATCTTACTGGTGCGCTCGCACGTCTTTACACCCGCTGAGCAGTTGGCGCTGCGTGCCAGTCCAGAAACGTAAGTCATAGCCAATGGACGTTTTCCCCTATCTTGCGACATTACTTTACAAAGTCGCGGATTTTCCAGTCTGGCTGCTGCTTGGGTTGATCCTTCTGACTACGGCTGGTTGGCTCTACCGGCGGCGGTTCCGTGCGCACCGCTTCGCTGCGGCATTCCTGGCGTTCATCGCACTGTTCTTCGTCTACAGCAGCGGCTATCTTTTCTGGTATACGCACCGCCCTCTGCCAGAAAATGTCACACGTGAATTGTTCCCCGGTGTGATCTACAGCCGTGAAACACGCAGCGACCCGCGTCCGCTGGTCGTTCATGTGATTCGCATTGATCTCGATACGCCTGGACTCCACTTTCTCCTAACCCCACCAGATAACAACGGTGATTTGCCGTTAAATGCCCGTACTACCTCGCAATTTCTCAGCGAGTTCGATGCGACGCTGGCGATCAACGCGGCGTTTTTCGAGCCGTGGTGGTCTAATGGCATCTGGGATTATTACCCGGCGATCGGTGAGCCGGTCGCGGCGCGTGGTCTGTACGCCACCGCTGGCGAGATTTACGGCAAAGCAGACGATGCAATACACTTCACGCTGTATCTCTCCGAAGATAATCAGCCGCAGTTTGAGCCACCTGACCAGGTTTATAACGCTCTCTCAGGGAACCTGCTTTTTGTCAGCCAGGGCAACCCTAATGTGATCGAGCATCGCTATAATCGTGAGCAGCACCCACGGACGGCCATTGGCTTTGATCGCGACTACCAGACGATGCTGCTGATGGTAGTGGATGGCCGCCAGCCCAATTACAGCGAAGGCGTGGATATGTTCGAGATGGCTGACATTGCGCTGGATTACGACCTCTACGACGCGCTCAATCTGGATGGCGGTGGCTCGTCCACGTTGGTCATCCGCGACGAAAACGGCCAACCGGTCGTATTAAATTCACCGATCAATCACGGTTTGCCCGGCCACGAACGGGCGGTCGCCAATCATTTGGGGATCTATCTCGATTGATGGCGCTTTACATCGCATCCCAAAGGATAGGCACCTCATGCTCAAAAACCCCTGGATCAGACTGCTTATCGGCCTTGTGCTGGTGGTGATTATTGGTGGCGCGCTGCTGATTCTGACCAACGTCCCCGCCACCACGGGCGTCACGGTCACACAATGCCTGACCGCTTCCACAGGCGATGAATGCATTCGCTTTCCGACGGTCAGTGGGGCCAATCTGCTGGAAGAAACCTGGATGCTGCCAGATGATTTTGAGGGCGATTACACGCTGGTAGTCGTCCCGTTCAACGATGCGCAGCAGATTCTGGCACAGGCCTGGCTGCCACTGGCCGAGACGCTGGCCGAGCAATATCCTGATATGACCTACTACAACACCGCCGTTTTTCCGGGTGACATCGCCGGGCCGGTGCGCGTCTTTATCCGCGCCGGGATGATTATGGCTGTCCCCGATGAAGCCCTACGCGCCATCACCTTCACGCTGTTTCTGGAAGATCGTGACGCGTTCCTGGCCGCGCTGGATGTGCCGAATACGGATGAGATGCAGCTCTTCTTACTCAATGCCAATGGCGAGGTCCTGTGGCAGGCCAGCGGTCAGTACACCGAAGAAAAAGGCGCAGAACTGACACAAAAGCTGGCGGACCTGCACCAATAGACGGTATATTCAACATGGGAGGAAAATATGCGCAAACTTGTAAGTTGGTTGATTGGTTTTTCACTGGGTGCGGCGGTAGCAGCGATGGTGGTGTTTCTCTTTGCCCCATTTTCGGGTGATGAGTTGATTGCGCGCTTCAAACGCGGCTGGCAGGAAGCCCTGGCAGAAGCCAGTAAAGCCAACAATGAACGTCGCGCAGAGCTGGAAGCAGAGCTGGCGCAGATGCGCAAGACTTACCAGCTCCCTGAGACAACCACACCCCCAAAAATGTAAGAATCATATAAGAACGGACCACCTGTTACAACCTGGCGTGATGCTGTCACGTAAAAAGACTAACGACAGATCACGAAAGAGGAGTGCTTCTTATGTATGGTGGTTATAGGCATCATTACCATCGGCATCATGGCCGTTGTGGCGTCGCCGGTTTCCCGTTTATGGGCATCTTCCTGTTTTTCCTGCTGTTTATGATCTTCAGCAAGGGATTCTTCTGGCTGCTGCTCATCGGCGCGGGCCTTTATCTGCTCTTCGGGCGCAACCAGCATTGGGACTTCTCCGACAAGCGGAAAAACTGGGACTCAGAAAAGCCGAAAAATGACGACGAGGTTTACTACGTCTAGGAAAAGTGCAGGGACACAGGCAACTGTGTCCCTTTTCATTTCTAATGGTTGATGACAGGAACCGGTGGGAGCAGTTCTGAGCTGCCCTGCACTGGCGCATGTAGCACTGTGACTGGAGCAACAAGCGCATCGAATGGTGTTTGCGTGATGGCATCACCATCCACATGAAATTGGATGACCGTTTGCGTGCTGAAGTCCTGCATCAGCCAGCTATCCGCCAGTGACCCTAAAAACTGCATCCCCGAATTCATCGGCACCGGCAGCGTGCGCCCATCACGAAACACGAGCAGACCGCCATCGACCCATTCAGTAATCAGATAGGCTTGTCCATCCAGCACCCACTGCACACCGCCGATAGTCAGGTGCATTGGATCATGGAAAATCATCGCCGCCTGTTCGGGATCGCCTTCCGGCAGATATTGGACAATATTCTGCGGCAGCATCATTCCATCCATGTTGCTGGTCGGCAACGATTCATCACGTGCCGGGATGATGTATTCGCCTGTGGCATCCAGCTTGCTGCCCAGGAGATTGAAATACGAGACTTGCTCCGTGGTTTCACCGGTTTCCGGGTTCCAGCGCACCGTGTAACCTTCCAACACGCCACCGCAGGCCAGGCAGGTCACCGAGCCTTCGATGCCCGCTTCGGTCCATCCCCTAAAGAGCAAGCCAATATCGTTAAATGTTTCCTGCAACGAGATGCTCTGTGCCACAGTGCCTGCCGGCACATCCACAACCGCCAGTTGGGACTCGAATGAACCTGAATAGACACTGGCAAAGATGACTGCGACCTGTGTTCCATCCGGGCTGAACGGGCCGACGATAATCGTATCAGCAGGACTTTCCAGCGGCGACTCGACCAGCGTACAACAGGTCTGCGCCTCTAAATCCGCAATTTCCAGCGTGGCGGTCGGTATTGCGCCCTGCGCTTCAGTCACCGATCTGGAGAAAACAAGAGACTGCTGGTCTGTCGCCAGACTCATGTAGCCGAGGCCGTGATACGGCTCGACACCTTGCGCACCTTCCGGCAGCGGCAGCGGTTCAGCCAATCCAGCAGAGGTGACCACCTGAATTTGAGCACCGTCATAGAGCAGGACAGCCTCGTCCTCTGGCTGAGCCTGCAACCCTCCGGTGATCAGCAGCAGCCCACAGACAATGGCCGTGCCCAACAATTTGCGCATCATCCAACCTTTCTCAATCGATTTCATCCCCTCATTCTAGGGCATCCCCACAAAGCGGCTCGTCGCCTGAGTCACGCAAACCTGACGCCTGCGCAACGCTCGGCTGCCGATAGGAGCGCGTATATCAGCGAGAATGATGGAAAATCGACCGGGCGGCGCTGTAGGAAAAGCTTATGCCAGGATGTAAACCACATCTCCAGGCTGGACGCTGCCCGGTTGGTGCGCGGTAGCATAGAATCCACGTGTGCCTTCGTGCAAAAATTGCAGCGCGGCCTTGATCGTGTCGCCACCAGCCGCCGCTTGCAGCGCGAACTGGCTGAACGGCACACAGGGCGGTGCGGGCATCAGCGCATCGAGATAAACCAGCGCACCCGTTTCGGGGTTTTCAAATGCCAGTCGTGCGCCCAGTTCGTCCAGCCGCCAGCGGTGATCACTCTCCACGAGGATATTCTCCCCGGCGATCCCGTCGACCAGATGCGTACCAAACTGGTCACGCATCGCCCGATAGTGGCTGGTGAATCCGACAGAAACACCGTTATCGCCTCCGTTCCGACTGGCCGGATGAGTCGCATTATGCACATCCACGATCTGACTACCGTCCATTGTCAGGCCAGTGACACCTGCCGCTGTGAGATGCAGTGCATCCACCACCAGCAGCGGTGCGGGATCATAATACTGGTTCGGCTTCTCGCCTGCCTTTAAAGAGGATTGCTGCACCTGGACCTGTTTAACGGTTCCGATTTTCTTCATAGTCGCTCACTGTGTTCCTGTTTTTCGCAGTATCACGCTATTCTAGCTTAAATCTCGATGGATTTGCGCCCTGTTGACCAGATGTCAGCTCCAATGTTCTTCAGCCCTGTGGTGGAAGCACTTCAAGGCCAAGCTGCAGCGCCTGAACCCGTAAACAGTCGATAAAAGACTCGGCGGCGACACTGAGGGGAAACGCACGTGGCAGCCGAACCAGAGCACTATCGCGAAACAAAGGCTTCAAATTATGAACGGTCAGTTCAACCAATGCGCCACTTTTGAGGTCGTCCGATATGTAGACCCGGGTAAAAAAGCCCAGACCGATCCCCGACCGTACCATGTGTCGAGCGCTGTCCATGGAGATGGTGATGCTGCTTTCGGACTGAGCAGCAATCTGCGTGATGGTAGGATGCATCGTTTTCCACCAGCGCAGACTCAAAAACGGACGGGCAGCGGCAAGCAGCTCTTCATAAGAAATAGTACCGCGCTGCGCCAGCGGATGGGCGGCACTGACCACCAGCGGCACCGGCTCGCGCAGCCGCAGCAACGGCTCCATCGGCGTCAGCACACTCTCAGGGCACGGCCAGACAACCAGTCCCAGTTCAGTCACGCGATCTCGCAGCCAATCGACCACGCTTTCATGCTCGCCGCCTTTGATGAGCAGCTCGACATCAGGGTGTGCTTTGTAAAAGTTGGCTATCGCTGAACCGACCAATATACCGGAGAGTGAGGACAAACCGCCGTAAGTGACACGCCCACGCTGACCGCTTTCCGTCTGGCGCGCCATCTCTATCCCTTCACTGAGAACGGCGATCGTTCGCTGCGCATAGGGCAGAAACGTCTGGCCGAGGTCGGTGAGTGTCACTTTTCGCCCCTGGCGATAGAAGAGCTTCCCACCCAGCATTTGCTCCAATGTCTTGATGCGTGCGCTGACAGTCGGCTGCGGGATGTCAAGCGCCCAGGCGGCCCCGCTGAAACTTCCCTCACGGGCGATACGCTCGAATGTAATTAGCTGATCCAGGTCGATATGCATGATTAAAAAATTTAATACGAACTATTAGATGAATCAGCTTGAATGATACTACGGGTGAGCATATGCTGAATGAGACCAATGAAACCAGGAAAACTGCTCATGCCCGTTCAAATCTGTCATGCCCAGCACACCGACATCCCCGCTATCCTGGCGATATACAACGATGCGGTGCTCAACACCACCGCTTCCTACGATTACGAGCCGAATACCCTTCAACAGCGTACCCTGTGGTTTGAGCAGCACCAGCAGCAGGGTTTTCCGGTACTCGTCGCTGTGGATGACACCGGCCAGGTAGTGGGATGGGGTTCGTTAAGCCGCTTCCGCGAAAAGATCGGCTACCAGTTTACGGTTGAGCATTCCGTCTATGTCGCAGCCGATTATCGCGGCCAGGGGATCGGGCGGTTCATTGTGCAAACCTTGATCGACGAAGCCTGCGCGCTTGGCAAGCATGTGATTATCGGCGGTGTGGATGGCAGTAACGCGGCCAGCCTGCGATTGCACCAATCACTTGGTTTTGAAGAGGTGGCCCACTTCAAGCAGGTCGGTTACAAATTTGACCGGTGGCTCGATCTGGTCTTTTTACAGCGTGTGTTAAGGAATTGATCGTTCGAGAAATTGCGCACACTCAGACTTGCGGCAGCAGCGGCACCAGCATCAAAGCCGTAAGCCACAAGACCGCCAGCCACAGCATACGTCGTGGGTAAAATTGCCCGGTGAACAGTATCCCGCCGATCACAACCGGCAGGGCCACGCGATACGCGGCAACCGGATCTTCCCAACTCACACCGGGCATGATCATCACGAAGGCCGCACCGACCAACGCCAGCGCTGCGCTCAAACTCACGGTGCGTGTGCGCCACATGGAGCGCAGTGTCAGCAGTGCGAAAATCACTGTCGGGATGCCGAGCCATACAACCAGCATCCCCAGTTCAACCGGGCTGCGCGCCGCGAACATTCCCTGCAAGGGGATGAACTGGATACGGGCCGCCGGGTAGCGTGTGGGG